>JAQBNV010000222.1 GCA_028288395.1 Adhaeribacter sp.
CCATCTATGGGTGTAATACTGTAGGTGTTGCCGGTACTGTTGATACAAACCGAGGTTTGTCCGGCAATAGTGCCCGGATTAGAGGGCGACACACAAACGTTTACCGTTGCCCGGTTATTTTCAATTATTTCGTCAAAGCCATCACCGGCAATTGTCGCATTATTAACAATAAAATCAGTGGAGCTGCTTATTATCCGGGTTACAATAGTAAGGGTTTCGGTGGCGCCGTTGGGCAAGGTACTTATCGTCCAGAGGGCAGTGCTCGGGTTATAAGTGCTACCGTTGGTAGTGGTGGAACTAATGTAGCTTAAGCCAGCGGGCAAAGCATCGTTTACCCGCACATTCGTCCGGTCTAAAGGTCCCAGGTTGCGGGCCGTAATGGTAAAAGTAATATTTTCGCCTACCGAATACAGCTCAGGATTATTAATACCCGCACTTTTGGTCTTGGTAATAGCCAAATCGGTCGGGATGGTAATGATATTATTCGTCAGGTTTACATTACCCGCCCGGGATAACAGCCGCCCCTGAATTGTAGCGCCGGTACTCATGGTAATGCTTTGATTAGCCATAATGCTACCCCGGAAATAACTTCCCGACCCGATGGTAACGTTGCCGCCTACCTGCCAGAATACATTGCTAATCCGGGGTTTGGCCAATTCCTGAAAAAGAACCGTTGCATTATTGGCTACCGCCAGATCGCCGCCAATCTGGAAAATAAAAACCGCCTCCGGATTACCGTCATTATCGAGGGTTAGATCTCCGGTAAAACTGGTATTGCCATCAAACTTGTAAACGCCGGGTTTTAAGGTTTTGCCGCCCAGGTTTTGTCCGGAAAGGTTTTGGGTAGCCGCCTGAGCCGCTGTACTGTTATAGGCGGTGGTTAAATTATCCTGCGCCGCGAGGGCGATGGCATTCGCAATGTGGGTAGCTCCCCGGATGGTGCCCGGCGGAAAGCCCGTTAAATTGTTACCCGGAGCCATACCCAGGTTGCCATCCACTTCGGTACTGCCGGAATTAGCTACACCCGTACCGGCGAGTACTGTAAAACTGGAAGCTGTTCCCAGCACCGGTTTTACCTGCGCCTGGCCGGCTATTGATATAAAAGAAAGAAGTATTAGAAAGAGTATATTTTTTTTCATCCAATACCTTTTAAATTAAATTCAACCTATAAAATCTCACGATAACCCATACTTTAATTAAGTACAATTTACATCAAAGCCAAATATCCGAAATTAAAATTATATTTACCAAGGTCATCCAAACAAAATACAAAACTTCAACGCAAGCTGATATTTTTCTTGGCTAAAGTCTTATTTTAATCGAAAATCCAATGAAATCACCCTGTAAGGAATATATTATTTATAAATATATTTATACAATCATAATTATTATAAACATGTAGCTTAATTAATATTAATAATTAATGTGATTTATTGAATAAATCAACCAAAATACCAGAACAGGATTATAGTTGAATTAACCGGGTAAAGTTCAAAACTCAGCCATTTACTACCTAACCGCTAACACGCAATTATCCCCGGCAAATTACTAATATTATATTTTCATCTCAAATGAGGGGGTTATTCCGGTTGAGCAAGCGGCGTAGCAGGAATAATATCGGCTAAAATTCCATCGCCTACCATTTGCCGGATCAGGGGAATGACCACTTGGCGGGCGTATTGTTTCTTTATTTCCAGGGGCTTTCCGTCGGCATAATCATTTACCAGGCCCTGAGGAAAGAGCAGGCCAGCGGTATGCTCTCCGTATTCTTCTAATATTTTAAGCCGAACGGGCAGTAAGCGGCTTTTGCGGCGGTCGGCTTCTTCGCGAGAAACCAGGTAATCGGGGCGAGGCGGACGCGGCGGCCTTTCCATCGAAATATTTAAATCCAAGGCTTGCTGCCGGGCCTCCTGATAAGTTTGCTGAAAAAGCTTGTAATGGTTATTATCTTTTATACGACCCATCAGTCCTTTGGTATTCTGCCAGTCGCGGAAATCAGTTAATGGTTCCAGCACCAGGTTTACCAGCACCTCGTTTGGAATTACCGAAGCCGACGGTTTGTTTAACCGTATGGCCAGGCCCTCCCGGAATTCATAGAGGTGCTTAAGGATAAATAATTCAAAAACCGTCAGCCGTTCGGCGCCCCGCAGCCGAATGTAGCGTTCGCTTTGATCTTTTTGTTCTATCCCTTCGAGTAAGCGGCACTCTTCCTGCACCCATTCCAGGCGGTTGAGCAGCGCTACCTGCGTAAGCAGGCGATCTTTCAGGGCATGCAAATATATTACATCGGCGGCGGCATATTCCAGTTGTTCCGCCACCAGCGGCCGGATATTCCAGTTGCTTACCTGATACGATTTATCTATTTCTATCTCGAACAATGCTGCCATCATGGCCGCAAAAGAGGTACGGCCGTAGTTCAGCATCTTCGAGGCTATTTCGGTATCCAGAATATTCCGGGGCTGACAGCCTAATTTTTTCAGCAGCAGAATATCGTTGCTGGCGCTGTGGAATATTTTAACTACTGCCGGGTCCTGAATAATTTGCCAGAGGGGCTTTAAACTGCTTATCCCAAAAGGGTCGATGAGGTAGCAGGTTTCCAGATCGGCTACCTGAATCAGGCATAAGGTGAGGCCGTAGGTGTAGCGGTTATCGTCGAATTCCAGATCAAAAGCCAGGGCCGGCGCTTTTTCTAATTGCGCAATTGCTTCCAGAAAACTAGCATCATCGGCGATATATTTTACCTGGTATCCATTTAACGCACCTACTATATCAGCCATGTACTAATCTTTATATTTATCAAAATTAAATAATCTCTTTTATATATTTGCGTAAGCAGTTCATTATAATACCCCTTAAACAAGCTATCTCCCAAGTATTTTACTATTGTTCTAAAATATAAGGGTAAGCAATTTACCAGAAAGATTTAAATAATGCTTTTTCCGGCCTGCCGTTCTTTTATGCTATAGCACACCCTTCAGCACCTGCCAAACGTTTTCGGCCAAAATCCGATGGCCTTTTTCGGTCGGATGTATACCATCGCCCTGGTTTAGATCCCGCACGCCCCCTACCCCTTCCAGCAGAAAAGGCACAAAAGCCATTTTATTTTTTTCGGCAATCTGCCGGAAAATTACCCGGAAATCGGCCGCGTAGCGGCCGCCCATGTTCGGTGGTATTTCCATGCCGGCCAGCACCATTCTCACATCAGGATATTTGGCTTTTACCTTATCGATGATAGCCTGCAGGTTTTTTGCCGTTTCGGTTACCGGAATGCCCCGCAGGCCATCGTTGGCTCCAAGTTCCAGTACAAAAACATCTATCTTTTGCCGCAAGAGCCAATCAATGCGACTTTTCCCACCGGCGGTCGTTTCGCCGCTCAGGCCGGCATTTATTACTTTGTAAGGCAAACCCAACGAATCTATCCGGTGTTGAATCAAAGCCGGAAACGCTTCCGACGGGTCCAGCCCGTAGCCGGCCGTCAGGCTGTTTCCGAAGAAAAGAATATTCTGCATTTCTACCTTCTTTTTGTCTTCCGCTGTTATTTCGGGCGCAGTAGTTTTCTCACCCGCATTCTGGTTTTTATCGGCGGTACAGCCAGCCAGCCCTGATACGAAAAAAAGCCAGCCGTAAAGGATATTTTTGAGCATAAAATTTATTTAACCTGATTATGGATAAAACCTGCTTATATTTAAACAAGGTTGAGGGGTTTTGGGTTTGGATATTATAATAATTTTCGAAGGTAAGAGTTTAATCTAAAGATAAAATAACATCCGGAAGGCAATATAACCGAAAGTGTCTTCATTTTCTAAAGCAGCAAAGTGGCAACAATATTAAATATCCGGGACCTGGGTAAAACGTACCAAAGCGGCGGCAGGCAATTAACCGTGTTAGCCGATATTAATTTTTCGATTGAAGAAGGCGCAGCCGTTTCGATAGTGGGGCCTTCGGGCAGCGGCAAAACTACTTTACTGGGCCTTTGCGCCGGCCTCGACCGGGCTAGTACCGGTTCGGTAGAACTTAATCATATCCGCCTCGACAGTCTCAGCGAAGACGAACGGGCCCAGGTGCGCAACCGCTACGTAGGTTTTATTTTCCAGAACTTTCAGTTATTGCCTACGCTCACCGCGCTCGAAAATGTAATGGTGCCTTTAGAATTGCGGGGCGAAAAAAATATTAAAAACCAGGCTTTGGAATTATTAGATAAAGTTGGCCTGGCGCACCGGCACCACCACTACCCGGCACAACTGTCGGGGGGCGAACAGCAGCGGGTATCGCTGGCGCGGGCTTTCTCTAACCGGCCCAAAATATTGTTTGCCGATGAACCCACCGGTAACCTGGATGCCGAAACGAGTTAGAAAGTAGAAAAGCTGCTTTTTGACCTGAACAGCGATGCCGGCACCACCCTGGTAGTAGTTACCCTTTACCTGGAACTCGCTTCTAAAACACACCGCATCATCCGCATCAAAGGCGGCTACATTGCCTCCGACTAACCCGTTATCAGTAATCACTTATCAGTGAACAGGTAATACTTAGAAGTTAAGACTTAAAAGTTAAGATTGAACAGGCCGTAGCAACGATTAATAATTAACAATCAACCTTCAACCATTAGCAATCAACTACCAGAGATACTCAAATATTGAGTAAAGAATAACAAAACCATGGATATTGATCGCACCATTTTCCGGACTCCTTTAAACCTGCCCTGGCTCTTTACAATGGCCTGGCGCGACAGCCGGCGCAATCGTTCGCGCTTGTTTTTATTTGTGTCGTCTATTATTCTGGGCATTGCGGCCCTGGTAGCTATTTATTCTTTTGGCTACAATCTGCGCGATGATATTGATAACCAGGCAAAAACCCTGCTCGGGGCCGATTTGGTTATTTCGAGCAACCAGGCCGTTACGCCGCCGGTGCAAAAAATGCTTGATTCTTTGGGCAACCACTCGCAGGAACGGAATTTTGCCTCCATGATCTATTTTATAAAGAATCAGGGCACCAGATTGGTACAGGTCCGGGCGCTATCGGGTGGTTTTCCGTATTACGGCTCGCTCGAAACCACGCCCGCGCAGGCCAACCAGACCTTCCGGAACAGCCGCCAGGCCCTCGTAGACAAAACCCTGATGCTGCAATACAATGCCCGTATAGGCGACTCAATCCGGATAGGAAACTTATCTTTTGCCATTGCCGGTATCCTGAATAAAGCCCCGGGCCAGACTGGCCTTACCAGCACTGTGGCGCCGGCAGTTTATATCCCCTTAAAATACCTCGAAACCACGGGCCTAGTACAAAAAGGCAGCCGGGTTAATTACCGGTTTTATTATAAGTTCGACGACAAAGTTGAGGTAGAGCAGTTGGCCAAAAACATAGAGCCCCGCCTGGACAAAGAAGGACTTAACCACGACACCATTACTTCTACCAAAGAAAATACCGGCCGTTCTTTCTCCGACTTAACCCGCTTTTTAACGCTGGTGGCTTTTATCGCTTTGCTGCTGGGCTGCATTGGCGTAGCCAGCGCCATTCATATTTACATGCGTGAAAAAGTAATCAGTATTGCGGTACTGCGCTGTTTGGGCATTAAGGCCAAACAGGTTTTCCTTATTTATTTAATTCAGATTGTAAGCATCGGTTTATTGGGTTCTATTATCGGGGCAATATTGGGTACACTGGTGCAACGGGCATTACCCGCCGTATTGCAGGATTTTTTACCTATCCAGATAACCATGGCTACTTCCTGGGCTGCCGTGGGGCAGGGTATTGCTTTAGGTGTTATCATTTCTTTGCTTTTTGCTTTGCTACCCTTGGTTTCGGTCCGGAATATTTCGCCGCTGAATACCCTGCGGCTTTCGCTGGAAGAAGTAAACTTCCGGCGCGATCCGCTGCAGTGGCTGGTGTACGCCCTTATTATTTTGTTTATTCTCAGCTTTAGCCTCTTGCAGATGGAAAACTGGCGGCAGGCGGTATATTTTACCGGCAGCGTATTGCTGGGCTTTGCGGTACTCACCGGCGCCGCCTACGGATTGATGTGGCTGGTACGCCGGCTCATTCCTGGTTCCTGGAGCTACTTATGGCGGCAGGGTTTTGCCAATTTATACCGCCCCAACAACCAAACTTTAATCTTGCTGGTATCTATTGGCCTGGGTACGGCTTTTATCTCTACGCTGTACTTTGTGCAGGGCATATTAATTAACCAGGTCAGTTTATCGGCGAGCGGCAACCAACCCAATATGGTATTGTTCGACATCCAGACGAACCAAAAAGAACAGGTAGCACAACTGGCCCAGGAATATAAATTGCCTTTGTTGCAGCAGGTGCCAATCGTAACCATGCGCCTCGAAGAAATTAATGGCCGCACCGGGGTAGAAATAAAAAAAGATAGCACCGCTAAAATCAGGCCCTGGGTTTTTAACCGGGAATATCGGGTTACGTACCGCGATACGTTGGTCAGTTCGGAAAAAATAACAGCCGGTAAATGGCACGGTACGGTTAAGTCGCCCTCCGACACCATCTATATTTCGGTAGCCGAAAATTATGCCGATAATTTAAACGCCAAAATTGGCGATACCTTACTTTTTAACGTACAGGGAGCCTTGGTACCCACTATAATAGGTAGTTTCCGGAAAGTGGATTGGAACCGGGTACAAACTAATTTTCTGGTAGTTTTCCCGAAAGGCGTACTCGAAGAAGCGCCGCAGTTTCATGTACTGATTACGCGGGTACCCTCCAACCAGGCTTCAGCCCTTTTTCAGCAAACCCTGGTACAATCTTTCCCCAACGTTTCGGTAATTGACCTGGCCCTGATACTAAGTACGCTGGACGAAATATTGTCTAAGATTTCCTTTGTGATAAAGTTTATGGCTGCTTTTTGCATCAGTACGGGCTTGGTGGTATTAATTGCCTCGGTACTTATCAGTAAATTTCAACGGATTCAGGAGAGTGTATTGTTGCGCACTTTGGGAGCCAGCCGGCGGCAGATACTAGCTATTACAGCGCTGGAATATTTTTTCCTGGGCGCTCTGGCCGCCGCTACCGGTATTATGCTTTCGCTTATAGCGAGTTGGGCCTTGGCCCGGTTCAGTTTTGAAGCACCGTTTAATCCCCAGCTAGGGCCGGCACTAATAATATTTGTACTGGTATCTTTATTAACAGTAGCCATTGGCTTGCTCAACAGCCGGAGCGTGCTTATAAAATCGCCCCTGGAAGTTCTTCGTACCGAAGTTTAAATGCTTTTGTACCCCTGCCGACAGGCAACTTACTAGCGGGCAAAAACACCACGGCTCAGAAAAGGTAATTGCTTAAACAAAAAGCGTATTTATTTCGGATAACAGGTCGCGGGAATTGAAAGGTCTGGTAAGATAAGAATTAGCGCCGAGCAGCAAACACTTGGTAGCATCGGATACACCTTCACTACAGGCTACTACGATAATCGGAATATTACTTTTATGCCCCATCCGCTCGCGGATATACGTGGTAGTCTCAAAACCATTCATTACTGGCATATCTAAATTCAGCATTACCAAATCATATTCATTGTCGTTAAGCTTTGAAATTGCTACCTGGCCGTTCTCGGCAATATCCAGGGTAAAATCATAATCGACGGTTACCTTTCTAACAAAATGCTGATTATGAACATCACCTTCTGCCAAAAGAATTTTAAGTTTATTCATGTATTCTATCTGTAATAATTAACTGGAATAAAAGTAACTAATATTTAATATATAATAATCTATATATTTAAAAATTACAATAACTACTTTTATTTAAAACATTTATGGTTTTTAACTTTGCTAAGAATGCAATTTTAAATAAAAAAGTAAACTAATCTATAAATGTGATTAATTATTTAAATCAATTAAACCTCAAACCCTTCATATAAACAAATTAGGCCTATTTAAAATAAATATATAGCCACAAACCAAATTTTTATTTTTTTTATTCATATCAATTTTATATTTATTTTTTTTGATTATTTTAATATATACTTAAAACATAAAATTCCTATTTATTGTATCGTATACATTTAATAATATATTATTAATAAAATCTGAATTTATTTAGAAGTCCAGAATGAATTGCTATTATGGAACCAGGAGCGGGAAAATGGCGCAAAAAAATAAAGGACTTACCAGGAATATATGTAGAAAAATAGCTGACCGTAATAAAGCCTGCACCTTAGAAAAACACTTTTGTGGTAGTTATATTATTTTTAAGTTGCGCATTAGGAAAACAGGTTAACTATCTAGCTGGTATTTATTTGGTGCAAGGCGCCAGCTGCGGGTCTGTTTTGCTGCGGCCACTGGCCAGTGGTACGCGGCCAGCGGCCGCAACCCGGTGGTTTAGTAAACTAAAGGAAGGCACGGGTGAGGACCCCAGCACCAGATAACACAAAAGCAAAATTTATGAAAGTGAAGCTAGCTTTAAAG
>JAQBNV010000225.1 GCA_028288395.1 Adhaeribacter sp.
TTTTAAAGCTACCGTTACCAACTCAGAGCCGGAAGCCAATAGCGCATCCTCCATAAGAGCAGCGGAATTAAATTTGCCGGTGCCGGTAAATAAGCGCGACGAAAAGGTTCTGCCGGCAATGGTTAAAGCAGATGTTTTTAACATTAAATTAACTATTTAAAGGTAAAAGGGCAGCATCCAAAGCATTCACTAATTCGGAGGCAGCGGTAGTAATATTTTCACTTTTAGCAATGGCCGAAGAAACAGCCAGGCCATATACACCTGTCTCCAGGAGCGAAGGAATATCCGAAACCGTTAAGCCACCAATGGCAATTATCGGCTTTTTTATTTGAGCCTCCCAGCATTTTTTCAGAATGCTGGCATATCCGGCCAACCCTAATATTGGACTTAATTTTTCTTTGGTGCTGGTGAAGCGGTAAGGGCCCAAACCAATATAATTTACGCCGACAGACACGTGGTTTTGAATATCTTCAAACGTATTCGCCGTACCGCCAATAATGAAATCCGGACCTAATATTTCCCGGGCTTGCGCCGGAGAAATATCCTGCTTGCCTAAATGCACACCATCGGCACCAATTTCTTTTGCCAGCAGCACATTATCATTAATAATTAACCTGGCGCCGTATTGCCGGCAGATAGCTAAAGTGTTTAGTGCCTCTTGTTTCCAGGTTTCATCAGGTAAGTTCTTCAGGCGAAGCTGTACCCACTTAATCCCGCCGGCTAGCGCGGCTTCTGCCAATTGGGCATGGGTATAGCCCGAAATATCCTGGGTAATATAGTGGAGTCTGGAAATCATAATTTTTACTTATGGTAGCCTAGTAAAGCCGGGTTACTGCTTAGAAATTGAGCAGTATATTGTTTTGCCCGCAAGCAGGCGCGGGGAAGTTTATAGCCTTGGGCTATATTGGCTGCCAAAGCTGCCGACAGCACACAGCCGGAACCGTGCTTGGCGGAAATATTCTGCTGCTTTGGTCGGAATGTATATTTTTCTCCCGACTGCAAATACAGCGCATCCCAACCTGTCTTATCTTCCCGATGGCCGCCTTTTAAGAGAATGTGGCAGTATCTGCTTAATTGTTGCGCACTTTCTTCCTCTGTTTTAGCCGCAGCTAATTGCCGCACCTCTGGAACATTAGGCGTAATCAAAAATACCTTGGATAAAACCTTTTGTAAAAGTTCCTGTTCTACCTCAGCATGAAAAGTAAAGCCCGCACTGGCTTTCAAAATCGGGTCCCAGATTATTTTTATAGCGGGCTTTACCTCTATTAAGTAATTCAGTATCGTTGCCAGCACTGGCAAACTTTGCATCAAACCAACTTTTACCACCTTAACCGGAAACTTGGCTAGTACTAATTCAACTTGCCCGATAATATTTCCGACTGGTATCCAGTCTACCCCTGCGAAGGTATTATCATCCTGATAAGTAATGGCTGAAACTACCCCCAAACCATAAACTTTGTTTCCTTCTAAGGTTTTTATATCCGAAAACACACCTGCCCCAGCACTGGGGTCGGAGCCGGCAATGCTTAAAACATAGGGTCTTAGCTTAGACACTTAACCTGTTAATTATAAATAAACTTCGCTACCTTTTTCTTTGAATTCAGTAGCTTTTACTTCCATGCCTTTCACCAGAGCCGCCTCTTCTTCTAACCCCAACTTATCGGCATACTCCCGTACTTCCTGGGTTATTTTCATGGAGCAGAAATGAGGTCCGCACATTGAGCAGAAGTGGGCTATTTTAGCTCCTTCGGCTGGTAAGGTTTCATCGTGGAATTCACGGGCCGTATCCGGGTCCAGGGCCAAGTTAAACTGGTCTTCCCACCGGAATTCGAACCGGGCTTTGCTCAGGGCATTGTCGCGGTGCTGCGCACCCGGGTGGCCTTTAGCCAAATCAGCGGCGTGCGCAGCAATTTTATAAGTAATCACCCCATCTTTTACATCTTTTTTATTGGGCAAGCCTAAGTGCTCTTTGGGGGTTACGTAGCACAACATGGCCGTGCCGTACCAGCCAATCATAGCGGCGCCGATGGCGGAAGTTATGTGGTCGTAACCCGGCGCAATATCAGTGGTTAGTGGTCCCAAGGTATAGAAGGGTGCTTCCTGGCAATACGCCAGTTGCCTCTCCATATTTTCCTTTATCAGGTGCATCGGCACGTGGCCCGGACCTTCGTTCATGACCTGCACATCGTGTTTCCAGGCTATTTTGTTCAACTCACCCTGGGTTTTTAGTTCAGCAAACTGTGCCTCGTCGTTCGCATCGGCAATAGAACCCGGACGTAAACCATCGCCTAAAGAGAAAGAAACATCGTAGGCTTTCATGATTTGACAGATTTCCTCGAAGTGGGTATAAAGGAAGTTTTCTTGGTGATGCGCCAGGCACCATTTAGCCAGGATGCTACCACCCCTAGATACAATACCGGTAACGCGTTTAGCGGTAAGCGGAATATAGCGTAATAACACGCCGGCATGAATGGTAAAATAATCAACGCCTTGTTCAGCTTGCTCAATCAAAGTATCCCGGAACAATTCCCAGGTTAGGTCTTCGGCTTTGCCGTTTACTTTTTCGAGTGCTTGATATATAGGTACCGTGCCTACCGGAACCGGGCAGTTTCGGATTATCCATTCGCGGGTTTCGTGAATGTTTTTACCGGTAGAAAGGTCCATCAGGGTATCTCCTCCCCAACGGCAACTCCAAACAGCTTTCTCTACTTCTTCTTCAATGCTGGAAGAGACGGCCGAATTACCAATATTAGTATTAATTTTTACAAGAAAGTTGCGGCCTATAATCATTGGTTCACTTTCCGGGTGGTTAATATTAGCCGGAATAATGGCCCGCCCAGCAGCTACCTCTTGCCGGACAAATTCCGGCGTGATGTAATTCTTTGGTGTATTTGCCCCGAAACTATTACCGGCGTGTTGCTGCCACAGGATCGGGTCCTGCTGCATTTGGTCAATGCGCTGGTTTTCCCGGATGGCTATATATTCCATTTCGGCTGTAATGATACCTTTGCGAGCGTAGTGTAACTGCGTCACGTTTTGGCCCGCTTTGGCCCGGTAGGGTGGCTGAATGTGCTCAAACCGCAGGTTGTCTAATTTAGGATCTGCGGCGCGTATCTGACCATATTCGGAGGTTAAGCTGGTTAATTGCTCTACATCCTGGCGGCCGGTAATCCAGGGTTCCCGTAAGCGGGGTAATCCTTTTTTTAAGTCAATCTCAAAGTTAGGGTCGGTGTAGGGTCCGCTGGTGTCGTACACGGTAACGGGAGCATTAATTTCCCTTTTCTCTCCGCCTATAACTTTAGATATGGTATCACTCAAAGTGATTTCGCGCATAGCTACCTGGATGTTATGAAGTTTTCCCGGTACGAATATTTTATGGGAATTAGGCAGGGGGGCGCGGGTAATAACTTCCTGGTTAGGGGCTTTTTCCTCTTTCATGGGCTTAACTTTAACCACCTTGGGTGGCCTGAATAATGGTTACTTTATCGTTTTCCTGTAAAGCGTAGGTAGGCCAAGTACTTTGGGGTACAACCTGATCTTTTATGGCCACGGCAATACCTTTTCTGTCTCCGAATTGAAGTTGCTGCAAAAGGTTGCTTAATGTGGATGGGCCAGTGGTTATTTCTACCGGCTGATTATTAACAGAAACGAGCATGGACGCAATACCTTAAAATATAAATTATGGTAAAGCTTTAGGAGGAGGAAATGGCTGAATGCCGGAAAAAGTCCGTACAAGAAAGGAAGCTCACTTTTCCCTTCGCAGGCATTATCCTGTTCAGGTTCCAAGGGTATTATCTCAGCCTTTCGGCACCCCTAAAGTTAGCACAAATGTATTTATTTCAATAGGACATATGCAAGTTTAATGTTCAAAAGTTTTTAAAATATATTTTATTATAAATAACTTAGAGCTTGTTTAAGTTTTGCTTTTGTAAGCAAGAAAGGCCAGTATAAGGTTCTGGTAAGCGTTTTTTGAGCCGCGTAGCCGCGCTACGCGGCGAGGTAAAGGCGAACGGAGGTTCTTGTTATGGACGTTTATAGTACCCCGATTTAGTTAGACCACAAAGTCTCCACTTTTAGTTGAGTTAAGCTGCCAGTAGGTATAGATTAGCCGGCATATTCCGGTTGCCTTGGTGGGTTTTTTTGGTTATAATTATCTATCCAGCGGCTAATGCCCTGAAACAAGGAGATGGCATCCTGGGTTGGATTTAAGTAAATGGGCTGATAATTAATCGTGCGCCAAAACCTTTCGATGAAAATATTATCTAAAGCGCTTCCTTTACCATCCATGCTGCATTTAATTTGCTGCTCTTAATAACATTGCAGCCATTAGCAGATTTGCACCAGGTTATCGGCATACACGCACCTTTTATAAAGCCTGGCCTACCGCTACAAAGTGCGATTTACTACCTACGTCAATACCGGCACAGTTGGGATTGACAATGTCCATTTCTACTTTTTTCCTGCGCATAAAAATATGATTTTTTTAAATGACACTAAGGAAAGGTAGTTTTGAAGTGAGTAATCATTCTGACCGGGGTAGCTCTCTGCTCCGCCACTGAATTTATCAACAAGCCTCTGAACCTCCATTCAGGGGCTTTTACATTTCAGCCAGAATTACGCGCGGGCTCTTAACAGCACCAGTGAAAAAATCGGCCTGGCTTAGCGTCATCGCAAATTTATATAACGCTCACCGTTAGCAAAAAGAATTTAATCAGTTTCTGATAGGGGGAATCCTGACTAACGTCACTATTTCAGGCCATTGCAAAGCCTACATCTTCAGGTTTAAGGTCTAATTTAGCAATGTTTTTCTTTATCCGCTGTACCAGCTTGCGTTTTCTTTTCTCGTCTAGAAACAG
>JAQBNV010000044.1 GCA_028288395.1 Adhaeribacter sp.
TCAACATCGGGATAGCGTTGCTGTGATTTGTTTGCGGAGCGCTCCAAAATCGTTTTTAATTTAAAACCAGGATTGCTCGAAACCAGCGGCGCGTGAAAAACTAAACCCGACATGCCATAAGAGGCCAGGCCGACGGTGATAGGGGCAGAAGCTACGTTCACTAAATTTTACGTTTAAAGGTTAACGGTTAAAAATAGAGAACTCTTTTCTATTTTGTTTAAATATTATGTACCGTTCCAAATAATCCGGGCTTTTAACTTAAAATTTAACAGGCTTTTTTTTCATTAGCCTTACCAAAAGAATATATTTAAGAAATAATTAGTTAATCCTGTTATGTTAAGAATTTGTCTGCTCCTGCTGGTAGCTATTTGGCCGGTATTTTATACCAGCGGGCAGCCGCTCCCGAAACCAACCCCCCGCCAATTGGCCTGGCAGCAGCTGGAAACCACGGCTTTTCTGCATTTTACCGTTAATACCTACATCGATAAAGAATGGGGCGATGGCACCGAAAGTCCGCAAATATTTAACCCGGTAGATTTTGATGCGAATAAGCTGGTGGGGATACTGAAAGAAACCGGTTTTAAATTAGTAATCATCACGGCCAAACACCACGACGGCTTTTGTTTGTGGCCCTCTAAAGTAACTGCCCATTCGGTAGCCAGCAGTCCCTGGAAACAGGGGAAAGGCGATGTGGTAAAAGAGATTGCCGATGCCTGTAAAAAGCAGGGTTTGAAATTTGGGTTTTACTTATCGCCCTGGGACCAGCACGAACCAACCTATGGTACGGCTAAATACAACAATTTTTACAAAACGCAGCTCCGCGAACTCCTTACCAATTACGGCGAAGTTTCGGAGGTATGGCTGGATGGGGCCAAAGGCAAAAATGCGAAAGACATGGAGTACGATTTTAACGGCTATTGGTCGCTGGTGCGTCAATTGCAGCCCAAAGCCGTTTTATTTTCAGATGTGGGGCCCGATGTGCGGTGGGTTGGAAATGAATCAGGCAATGCCGGCGAAACCTGCTGGTCTACCATAAACACCACCGGCATGGCACCCGGCAAAGCCAACTCTAAATATTTAAATACCGGCGATCCCAACGGCAAGTTATGGATTCCGGCCGAAACGGATGTTTCGATCCGGCCGGGCTGGTTTTACCACGCCGCCGAAGACAGCAAAGTAAAAACGGCCAAACAACTGGTTAACCTGTATTACCAATCGGTGGGGCGCAACAGCCTTCTTTTGTTAAATATTCCGCCTAACCGGCAAGGTCTTTTTGCCGATCCGGATGTGGCCAGTTTACGGGATTTCCGGGCCATCCTGAACGAAACCTTCAAAACCAACTTGCTGGCCAGCCAAAAGAGCAATCATAACCTGACTGATAATAAACTAAATACTTTTATTAGCCTGCCGCCAGGGCAATCCATTGTTTTTAACCTGAATAAAAAAAGCACCTTCGACCGGGCTTTGTTCCAGGAAAATATTGCCCAGGGCCAGCGCAACGAAACGGCTTTACTTGAGTATTGGGACGGCAGTAAATGGCAGAAAATCAACCAGTTTACCACTATCGGCTACAAGCGGTTACTGCGCTTCCCGCCCGTGCAAACCGATAAAATCCGCCTAACCATTATCAAGGCCAAAGAACCTGTACAGTTAGCCGAAGTTGGTTTATTTAAAGCCTCGGCCCGGGAATAATTTACCTAGATCAGATTACAAATCTAAACTAGAAACGCCGGGCATTTACCCGGCGTTTCTAGTTTAAATAATTTCATCTTAGCCTTTCTGGGGCAAAGACCAGTCGGCCAACCAATCAACGAGTAAGCCGGTCCAGCTTTTGAGGGCCGGGTTATCCAGGGCCATACCCACGCCGTGCCGGCCGCTCGGGTAAACGTGCAACGCAAACGGAACTTTGTTTTTGGCGCAGGCGGTGGCAAAACGCAGGCTGTTTTCGACGGGTACGCCCGCATCATCGGCGGTATGGAAGAGAAAGGCCGGGGGATTTTTTGCGGTTACCTGCTGGTCGTTGGAGAATTGTTGCAACATTTTTTCGTCCGCGTCTTTGCCTAATAAAGCCTCGGCCGAACCTTTGTGCGCAAATTCCTGGAAAGAAATAACCGGATAGCCCAATATAACGCGGTCGGGCCGGGCCGAAACCTTTGCGGCTAAATTATCCTGTGGGTCTTTAAATAAATCGGGTTGAGTAGCTACGGTAGCGGCCAGATGACCACCCGCACTAAAGCCCATAATCCCAATCCGGGCAGCATCAATATTTAATTCAGTAGCCTGGTTGCGCAGCAACCGGATTGCCCGGCAGGCATCGGCGTAGGGCAGGGTGTGCTGCTGCGGCGAAATATGGTACGTTAATACCGCGCCGATCATACCTTGGGCGGCAAATAGTTCGGCTAGGGGCTGCCCTTCGTGTGGAGCCAGGTTGCGGTAGCCGCCACCGGGACAAACCACAATGGCCGCCCGCTTTTGAGTGGTCGTTCCTTCGGGAATAAAAAGTTCGAGCCGCGGCCGGCCAAACTTTTCGTGGACAAGGTTATTCGGCGATTTATCGGGCCACAGGTTAATGGTTTTGCGCACAACGTTTAGCTTAGTGGTTTTCGATTCGGATACCGCGGCTGTGGCGGGGAGCGAAGCCAGACCCAGCGCACCCATCAGGAGCGAGCTGTCTTTTAAAAATTGCCGGCGATTTTTAGAAGCCATAGATTAATTTTTTAGCGTAAATATTTACAGGGCCTTAATTTACTTTTTTTTAATTATGACACCTATATTATCCAATAATACTTATGTTCATTTATGCGGATGCGGGGTGGTTACGCCCGGGTATTGGTTTTTCTGGAATATTATTTTTAAGTTAAGGCCTTATCTGTTTTATCTGCGCCGCTGGTTGCAAGTAAGGCAGGCCAATCATAATATTGCTATCTTAAAAAAATAGGCGGGATTGTAGCCGGTTATAATTATAGCGGACAAGGACGTTACAGGCTGTTTTCTAATATATAGCACTAGCATTTTAAATATTCATTAAAATAAACTTTCTTTAAATTACCCCAATGACTAATAATACCCATTCCCGCCGCCATTTTCTAGCTACTTTAGCGGCTGCTGGTGCAGCTTTACCTTTTGCCGGGTTGGCTACTGCCGCTGTACCTAAAGCTAATGGCGCTGCTAATTATCCGGTTTTATGTGTTTTTTCGAAGCATTTAGAATGGTTGCCTATTGCCGAAATGGCCAGGGCCGCGAAACAGATGGGATTCGATGCTGTGGATTTAACCGTTCGACCCGGCGGCCACGTGGAACCCCAGCGCGTAGCCGAGGATTTACCCAAGGCGGTAGATATAATCCGGAAGGCAGGCCTGTCGGTACCTATGATTGCGACTGCTAT
>JAQBNV010000242.1 GCA_028288395.1 Adhaeribacter sp.
AGAAAACCATAATAAGTTAACAGTTAAGACATTTCGTGATTCTTAATTTAATAACTGTTTAAGATTACTAACTGCTAATAAAATATTATTGATTGCGCACCAACTACTGCTAACCGATAACCGAAGAAACGTGCATAGTTATACCGAAGAAAATTACATAAAAACCATTTACAAGCTTTCAGCAGATGGCGCCGAGGTGGTAAATACAAATTCTATTGCGGAGGTGCTGCAAACCAAAGCGGCGTCCGTAAGCGATATGCTTAAAAAACTAAGCAACAAAAATATTATCCATTATGTGAAATACCGGGGAGTTACGCTTACGTCTGAAGGCCAGATTAAAGCCTTACAAATTATTCGCAAACACCGGCTTTGGGAAGTTTTTCTGGTTAATAAACTAAACTTTAGCTGGGACGAAGTGCACGATATAGCCGAACAAATGGAGCACATTCAATCGCCGCTGCTGATTAAGCGCCTTGATGAGTTTTTGGGTTATCCAACCCAGGACCCCCACGGCGATCCCATTCCTACCGAAACCGGCGAAATAAAGCACGGGCGCCAAAGACTGGCTGCCGAATTAGAAATTAACGAAAGTGGTGTAGTGGTAGGCGTAAGAGATACTAAACCTTCTTTTCTGCAACACCTTAATAAATTGGGAATATTTTTAGGTGCCCAGATTAAGGTAAAAGAAAAAGTGGAATACGACAAGTCCTTGGAAGTGAGTATCGAAGACAATAAAAGTGTATTGATTTCGGCCGAAGTTTCAAAAAATATTTACGTATCGGCTTAATACTATTTTTTTATTTTTTAGTTTAAAGATAACCAAATGCAAAACCTCCCCAATACGGGCAGTAAATCGCTGGAAGAAGTTAATGCTTCGGTAGATACCACCCTCCAGAAAGGTTTCTTTAAAAAGCTTTTCTCATTTATGGGACCGGCCTACCTGGTAAGTGTCGGGTACATGGACCCCGGCAATTGGGCCACCGATATTGCCGGCGGTAGCCAGTTTGGCTACAAGCTCATCTGGGTATTGCTAATGTCAAATATTATGGCTTTGCTGCTGCAGAGTTTAAGTGCCCGTTTAGGCGTGGTTAGAGGCCGGGATTTGGCCCAGGCATCCCGCGAAACTTACCCCAAAATCGTCAATATTCCGCTTTACATCCTGGCCGAAATTGCCATTGCGGCCTGCGATCTGGCCGAAGTATTGGGTATGGCTATTGGTTTGCAACTACTTTTTGGCATTCCGCTGGCATGGGGGGTTACCTTAACGGTGCTGGATACTTTCCTGCTGTTATTCCTAATTAACCAGGGGATGCGCAAAATGGAAGCCTTTATCCTGGCCTTGGTAAGTATAATTGGTTTTGCTTTTGTGATGGAAATGATATTTGCCAAACCGGATTTAGGTGCGCTGGTGCAAGGTTTTATTCCAACCATCCCCAACGAACAAGCTTTGTATATTGCCATTGGCATAATTGGGGCCACCGTAATGCCGCATAACCTGTATCTCCATTCTTCCCTGGTGCAAAGTCGTAAGTTTGAGCGCGATTCCGAAGGCATTGCCCGGGCTTTAAAATTTAACTTTATTGATTCGGCGATAGCTTTAAATCTGGCCTTTTTTGTAAACGCTGCTATCATGATTCTGGCGGCGGCGGCTTTTTACCGCAACGGCCTTTTCAACGTTTCCGAAATTAAAGACGCCCACGAGTTCCTGGCTCCTTTGCTGGGCAGTAAGTGGGCCCCTATATTATTTGCCGTCGCTCTTATTGCCGCCGGGCAAAGCTCTACCCTGACCGGCACGCTGGCCGGACAAATTGTGATGGAAGGATATTTAAATTTACGCATCCAGCCTTGGTTACGCCGCATGATTACCCGCCTGATAGCCGTGGTGCCGGCTCTCTTTGTGATTTTATACTACGGCGAGGATCAAACAGGTAAATTATTAATTTTCAGCCAGGTAATATTAAGTCTGCAACTAGGGTTTGCCGTCATTCCGCTTATTCATTTTGTCAGTCATAAATTTAAAATGGGGGAATTCGCCATTGGACTCAAAACCCAGATTGCGGCCTGGCTGACGGCGGCCACCATTGTTATTCTAAACGCTAAACTGGTTTTCGACCAGGTAGTGGAGTGGCTTACCACCAGCGAAAATCCGACCTTAATCTGGCTTTTGGTAGTTCCCATAGTGGTTTTGGCCTGTATTTTACTTCTTTACATCACGTTTCAGCCTTTGGTTTCCAAAGTTATAACCCAGCATTCTTTGGCCGGAGCCGGGGTACTCCCCTACCAACATCATAAAAAGCCGGCTTATCGGCGCATTGCCATCAGTCTCGATTTTACTAAAGTAGACGAAAATGTCATTAACAGTGCGTTGGCTATTGGTACGAAAGAAGCCGAATATTTACTCATCCATATCGTGGAAACGGTAGGCGCGCATGTATTTGGCAACGAAATACGGGATATGGAAACGAATACCGATACCAACCATTTGGTGCAATATGCTACTGAATTAAGCCAGCAGGGCTACAAGGTACGGGTAGAGTTAGGCTTTGGCAATCCCAAACGGTGCATCCCTACCATCACCAAAAAATTCCAGGCCGATTTACTCGTAATGGGTTCGCACGGTCACCGCATGATGAAAGATGCTATTTTCGGGACTACCATAGATGCTGTCCGCCATTCGGTTCAAATCCCGATATTGATTGTTTAGCTATTTTAAAT
>JAQBNV010000302.1 GCA_028288395.1 Adhaeribacter sp.
GTGCAGGTAATATTTGCCGCTTTTCTGATGGTTTTACTAGTGATTGAACTGGCCAGCTACGTTACGCGCAGCAACAACGAGCTGGCTAAATTTATTCTGGCTGTGAAGTACCGCGACTTTTCGCAGCAGTTCAACGAGAACCACACCAACCCCTCGTTAAAGCAGCTGCACCACGCTTTTAACCAGATCAACAATACCTTTAAGCAACTCAGCTCCGAAAAAGAGGCCCAGTACCAATATTTACAAACCATTCTGGAACTGATAGATACGGGCATTATTTCCTTCGACGGCGAGGGTAATGTAGAATGGATGAACGAATCGTTTAAGCAAACCATTGAAGTACCTTTCCTGAAAAATATTCATGCGCTGGGTAAACGGAACGAAGTCTTGTACGAATCCATTACGAAACTAAAACCCGGGAACACGACCCTGGTAAAACTAACCGTAGGCAAAAAAACCATGCAGGTGCTGCTGTCGGCTACGCTGTTTGTGTTGCACGGCCGCCAGCTTACCTTAATTGCGTTTAAAAACGTGAGCCACGCCCTCGACGAAACCGAAACCGAAGCCTGGCAGAAACTGCTCCGGGTAATGACCCACGAAATTATGAATTCGGTGGCACCCATTGCCTCTTTGGCCGACACCTTGCGCCGCCACGTGCGCCTCGAAAAAGAAAAAATAACCGAACCGCCCCAATACAACACCGACCTGCTCGACGATGTAGACGAAGGCATTGGTATTATTCAGCACCGCAGCGAAGGGTTATTAAATTTTGCCCAGATTTACCGCAATTTCAGTAAAATAAACAACCCTAATCTAACCACGGTTTACGTAGCCGAACTCTTCAACAGCATTAGTGCGCTTTTAAAACACCAGCTCAAAGAGAAAAAGGTACGGCTGGTTATCACCGTTACGCCCCCCGATTTAATATTCCAGGCCGATTCGCAGTTGATGGAGCAGGTACTGATTAACCTGGTGCTGAACGCCGCCAAAGCTGTACGCCACCGCGACAACCCTGTGGTGCAACTGGTAGGCCGCATCGGCGAAAACGAACGCGTAGCCATTGATGTAATCGACAACGGCACCGGTATTCCGCCCGAGCTGCTCGACAGTATATTTATTCCGTTCTTCACCACGCACAAAGATGGTTCCGGTATTGGTTTAAGCCTGGCCAAACAAATCATGCACCTGCACAAAGGCAATATTCAGGTAGAATCGGTAGAAGATGAAGGCACGGTGTTCCGGTTGCAGTTTTAATTTTTTCAACAGGAGCCAGCCCTCTACACTTACCACGGCGGCACTTGCGCCTACCAGACTTTATATTATTATAAGTCAGTTCTTTACACCCGGTTTATTTACAGCATATTCTTTCCTTCTTACTTATTAATACCGCCTTTCCTCTTTGTAAATCTGTTTCGCCTGATGTAATTAGATTAAAAACTAAATTCCTATTTCCCCAAAAAGGTGTTTATTTGCAGCCACTGGCCCTTTAAAAGTCATGGGCCAATCATACCATTACGCTATATTCTGAGCCTATTTCGTTACCGGGCTAACTCTGTTTTATTATCGAGGAAGGAGATAATACTTTCCGTTTTTCCCAAATTGCTCTATTTATTAAATAAAATTTCTTGATAAAATAGAGCCAGTATTATCATTCTTATGATAAAGAACTAACCAGGAGCGCCTGCTTAAATTTTAAAATTAGTACGTGAAATCAAAAATATCTCTTCCGCTTTGGACCATCGCAGCCCCAATAACAGCTAGTTTGCTTTTCTTCGGAAGTTCATACTTCTCCGGAGATGTTTATACGATTTTGCAGGCTTGTGCCCTTATAGCGGCCGTATTAGCGGCCGTGCATCACGCCGAAGTTGTCGCCCACCGGGTTGGTGAGCCTTACGGAACCTTATTGCTGGCCATCGCTATCACGGTTATTGAGGTGTCGTTGATTGTTTCGTTAATGCTGGCAGGTGGTCCCGGGTCGGATACGCTCGCCCGCGACACGGTATTTGCGGCCGTTATGATTATTATTACCGGTATAATTGGTTTATGTCTTTTGTCGGGGGGATACCGGTTTAAGGAGCAG
Organism: Adhaeribacter sp.; assembly: GCA_028288395.1. Taxonomy (GTDB): domain Bacteria; phylum Bacteroidota; class Bacteroidia; order Cytophagales; family Hymenobacteraceae; genus Adhaeribacter. The sequence continues at coordinate 2,081 of JAQBNV010000302.1, forward strand.
GAGTTTGGCATATATGCTGTTAGCGCCGCGCTCGTTACGCTTACCGCTATTACCGTACTTACCCTGGTACTTCCCAATTATACCACCAGTGTACTCGGGCCGGTTTATAGCAATGGCCAACTAATTTTTATAGCCATTGTCTGTTTGATTCTATACGGCACTTTTGTAGCGGTACAAACGGGCCGCCACCGGGATTATTTTCTTCCCCCCGACGCAGATACCGATGAAGAAGTTCACGCTGCCCCACCCACCAACAACGCAACGGCCCTAAGTTTAGGTCTATTGCTGGCATGTTTAGGCGCGGTAGTGTTGCTGGCTAAAAAGTGAGCTCCTACCATAGAAAAAGGAGTGGTGGAGCTAGGTGCTCCCAAATCGTTGGTAGGGGTTATTGTGGCCCTGGTTATTCTACTACCCGAGGGGCTGGCCGCCTTACGGGCAGCCCGGAAAAACCGTTTACAAACTAGTCTTAATCTTGCCTTGGGCTCAGCGTTGGCGAGCATCGGACTTACCATTCCGGCCGTAGCCATTGCCTCCCTATTTACCGGCATGACGGTTACCTTAGGGATTGATACAAAATCAATCGTTCTGTTACTTTTGGCTTTGTTCACCATTATGTTATCCTTTGGAACAGGCCGCACCAATATTCTGCAGGGAGTAGTATTATTGGTAATATTTGCCGTTTATCTGTTTACAACGGTTATTCCCTGAGTAAAAAGGTAAAAGTAAACCTTATTGCAGTTATAAGTCGCGGGGAAGCGTAGTTGCAGGAGATTGCGCCTACAGCTTTACTTCTGAAGTAACTGATTCAGACCTGCCGGGAGTAAGAATAAAAAAAGCCGGCAAACTTTCCTGGATCTTTAAAAATTTATTACGGCTTGCGTAAAATTGGCAACAGGCAATTTATAGCAGAGTTAGCAGGTCAGGCTATATTTTTCAACCGCCTATTATTTGCAGTTGCAAACCTTTCTTTTCTTTATTTCCCGGATATATTTTTTTTCGTAACCGGTGGCTTTGGCAATCTGGTTTACCGACATGCCTGCTTTTAATTTACTTCGCACGACATCTTCTTTGGAGAGCTTTCTCCTGGCAAATTTTATTCTGGGTTTTGTTTTGGCCTTAATATTGGCTGTTTTTACCTCGGGTTTAACTGGTTCATTTCCAGAAGCTAACACAGTTAAAGCGCTGTCGGGTTTATTTGGTTTCGGCTCGTCTTCCGGGCCGGAGTCGGCAGGTATGGGAGCGTTTATAGATTCGCGGGCCACTACCATTTTAGTAGCCTTCAATTCTTTTATTTCGCTTTGGGTAAATTCAGAATCCTTAACCGGATCTTTTCGCTGTATGGCGTAAATCGTCAAGATTACAATTACAAAGATTAAGAATGCCCCAAATCCACCTTTATCTTCTTTAAACCAGCGTTTAATATCCATTTTTGTTTTAATAATACTAAATCTGTTTGGCTATTTAATCCGTTCCGGCAACTTCGTTTTACATTAAATAGGGTAGCCGATTGTCTTTAAAATAATGGTAGCAGTACTGCTGCTACTCAATTTAATTGTAGCTTTCGCCGGTTGTTTCAGGAATATTTTGCCCGCTTTATCTCTACACCTCGTTTTATGTTAAATCACCTGGTTTAGCTACTTAATACGAGCCATGCGCATTCCTATAGCCTTTTTTAACATTATATTTCCGGGTGATTGCCGCTTTGTCGTGGGATGCATTGTCTTGCTCAAACATCTACCTTAATATCAAGGCCTTATATGTACGTTATGCATCAATTTGGGTTATTAGTGCGGGCCTACAGAAAGGGATTTGTGCGATAGGTTGCCTTTAACCAGCACCCGTATAAAGAGAAACAGCAAGGAAGCACTTATAAATTGAGGTATGCTTAACACCTTCCGGAAACACCCAATCACTCCCTCTCCTTACCTGGTTTATATTTTCCTTCGGCTTGATATTCTCCGGAAGACGGCACGCATTATTGCGGGCAAGGAGCCGGTTTTGCGTTCTTTTTATTTTGCTCCTAACCCTATTCTATATTATTACCGTATCGCTTTTAGCCTTTTTGATAAATTATGAACGGAATTTTAACTTCATTTTCTCATCTTTTGTTAATACCGGCAGCAATCATTTATGCGTTGGTTATATAAATGAGCTTCATATTTATCGAAAGTGCTTTATCGGCTTAACCTCCGGAAAAGATGACCTACAAAGCCTATTGCGCGCCAGCAGCTTTCTTTCGTCGGGTCCAGTAATTCTTCCCTTTTCTGATAAAAGTTTTTACGCCAACTCCTATCAGGAAGCGCATACTTTCTCCAAAAGATTCTAAAAAAAGCTACTACTGGCCTGCCACCCGGAGAAAAGATATTTTTTTAACCGAATATTGCACGTGCCGCAGCGTTGTAAGATCTGAATAAAAAAATATCTTAACAGGTATTTCAGAACAATAGTTATTATAAAATCTAAATCAGATAAACCAAACTATGTTAAAAACGAAGGCAAAATCCCTCGGAATTTCTTTTGTAGCCATAGCCGCCTTGCTGGCTACCGGCTGTAATAAAACCACGGAACAGGAAAGGAAGCGCCACTCCGGCATTATCCGGGAAAACATGGATACGACCATTGCGCCCGGCCATAATTTTACGGCGTTCGTAAACGGGGCTTGGGTTAAAAAAACCCAAATTCCCGCCGATAAAGCGGCTTATGGCGTCATGTCTATTGTTAGGGATAAAGCCCAGGAAAATGTAAAATCCATCATCGAAGCTTCGGCGGCTGGTGATTTTAAGCAGGGTTCCGAAGAACAGAAAATAGGCGACTTATACGAATCTTATATGAACCTGAAAGCCCGGGATTCTATTGGGCTGAAACCCCTGGAACCGGAATTGCAGAAAATTGCGGCCATCGCGAATTATAAAGACCTGGCAAGGTATTTTGCTTACGCGAATAAATACAGCAACAGCACCCCGTTTAGCATTAGCGTTACCGAAGATTTCAAAAACCCAAAACAATACATGGTTTTAACCTAGCAAAGCGGGTTGGGTCTGCCGGAACGGGAATATTACCTGCTGAACGATGCTAAATCGAAAGATATCCGCAGCAAATATGTAGCGCACATCGAAAAAATGCTGACGCTGGCCGGTATTCCGAATGGCAAAGCTAAGGCTGCGCAAATTATGGCGCTGGAAACCCAAATAGCGACCCAGCACATGAAAAAAGAAGACACCCGCAACATGGTGGCGCTTTATAATAAATATTCCGTTAAAAACCTGGATACCTTAATGCCCGATTTTGATTGGAATACGATGCTCCAGGAAGCCGGGATTAAACAGGACAGCATTGTAATTGCCCAGGTAGCCTACACCAAAGCCCTGAATAATATTATCAAAACTACGCCCATCGATATCTGGAAAACTTATCTGCAATGGAGTTTGGTTAACGGTTCGGCTTCGTTTTTAACCTCTAAGCTGGACGAGCAGAACTTTGAGTTCTACAACAAAACCCTGTACGGCACGCAAGAACAAAAGCCGCAGTGGCGCCGGGCCGTAGATGTGGTAAACGGCAGCCTGGGCGAAATGGTGGGCAAAGTATACGTAAAAAAACATTTCCCGCCCGAAGCCAAAGAACGCATGCTGGCCCTGGTCGATAACCTGCTGAAAGCCTACGAATCTAGTATAAAAGAGCTTGACTGGATGAGCGCCGACACCAAAAAGCAGGCCCTGGATAAGCTAAGTAAATTTACGCCTAAAATAGGCTACCCCGATAAATGGCGCGATTACGGTGCTTTAAAAATTGCCAAAGGCGATTTGTACGGCAACATGTTGCGGGCTACAGAATTTGAATATAACCGCAATGTTAATAAACTGGGCAAACCGGTAGATCGGGATGAATGGGGCATGACGCCACAAACCGTAAACGCTTATTACAACCCGCCGCTAAACGAAATTGTGTTTCCGGCCGCCATTCTGCAGCCACCGTTCTTTGACCTGAACGCCGAGGATGCCGTTAATTACGGCGGTATCGGGGCGGTTATCGGGCACGAAATCGGCCACGGCTTCGACAATCAGGGCAGCACTTTTGATGGCAACGGCGTTATGCGCAACTGGTGGACCGAAAAAGACCAGGAAGAATTTAAAAAACGGACCGGCGCGCTGGTATCGCAGTACAGCGATTTTAAGGTTTTTAAAAACCTGAATGTAAACGGCACCTTCACCCTGGGCGAAAATATTGGCGATTTAGGTGGCCTGAGCATCGCGTTGAAGGCTTACAAAACCAGCCTGCAGGGCAAGGAAGCGCCGGTGCTGGATGGTTTTACCGGCGAACAACGCGTATTTATTGGCTGGGCCCAGGCCTGGATGAACAAAGCCCGCGAAGAAGCGCTCCGCAACCAAGTCAGCACCGACCCGCATTCGCCGGCTAAATTCCGGGTAAACGGCATTGTCCGGAATATTCCGGAGTTCTACACGGCCTTTAAGGTGCAACCCACCGATTCCTTATATTTAGCCCCGGAGAAACGCGTAAAAATCTGGTAAGCTGTCTGGTTAAATAATGATAGCTTAAAATGCAAAAGCCTGTTTATGTAGATAAACAGGCTTTTGTATTTTCTATATCCGGATTTACGAAACTCCCTTTTCGCCTTGCTTAGGACTTGCGCTAACGTAGTACCCGGTTTTAAAATTATTCTAATTAAAAATAGCTAGCTTATTTCCGGTAATACTTACAGGCAAAGAGGCAAGCACTTTTAAAATATTGATTACCAATACAGACCGAATAAATATATTTAATATAAGTTCGCCATTAAATTGCGCAAACTTTCTAATTTACGATTCTGGGTATACTCTTTAGCAAACACGCTATCTCTCTTGCTATTAAATATCAAAATCTACTTCTATATAATTTAAACAAAACATTCAAACGCTATAACCAAGATGGACTATTCAGGCAGTGATTATCCAGGCATCAGACAATCCGCCTTTTTGGTTTTGGTCTTGATGATTATTCAGTCTGTTATCAAAAGTCTACTATCTTTCCTACAACATACTACGCTAATCACTTTGATCAATAGCATTTTTATGCTGGGCCTTCTGCTTTTCTTTTTGCGGTATATGATCAAGAATAATCACCTAGATAAGTCACAGTTTACGCTTAAGAAAATAAATGCAGTAATACTTTTAAGTGGAGTCCTGGGGGTTATCTGTGCTCATTTTATTCCCCTTCCTGGCTTTTCATTTTTTAAGGAAGATATGCTGAATAAAATATTCTTAGATTATATAGAAAACCAAACGGATCTATTCTATTTTATTTTCATGTGTTTGATTATACCGGTTTATGAAGAATTGCTTTTCAGGGGAGTAGTATTGGGCGGCCTGTTAAAGCGCTATTCGCCGCTGGTAGCAATAGGAATATCGGCCATTTTGTTCGCTGTTCTACACCTGACCCTATCAGGGCCATTAATGTTTGGCCTTTTTGTAGGATGGATTTACTATCGAACCCGGAATCTATTGTATTGCATAATTATACATAGTTTTATTAATGCCTTAGCCTTTGCCGGGCGATATGTATCTTCTAAAAAATTAATTAACATTGAAGAGATAAATAACTTTATCCAAATAAATAAATTCCTAATAAGTACGGGGCTTTTGCTATTATTAGCCATTTGCATTTATGTTTTGCATAGCAGATTTAAAAAGAATAATTCGGGACAGCAGATGTATTTGGAGGCTCCACTGCCATAAGTCCTGAAAAAAAGCCAACTGAAGGAAATACCATTAAGTTGAATCTGAAAATGTACCTTTCTGCAATCGTTGGTATCAGAAAAATATAACTAAAAAATACTTCGCCTAAATAATCAAGCACCGGCAGCTAGTTTTTAATTTTATATATTTCGGGGTAATTTTAGGTTTACTATTATTTAGCCGCCAAACGCCTTTTTAAACTATTCCATGACTAAATATTTTTCTGCTAAATTTTTCCTGGCTTACCTTTTTCTTTTTTTACCCGCCCTTATAATTGCCCAGGCCGCGCCCAAGCTGGCTTATACGGTTTCGATGCCGGAGCCGCAAACGCATTTTTTTGAAGTTGAAATGACCTTAACGGATATGAAGCAGCGGCATCTGGACCTGAAAATGGCCACCTGGACGCCAGGCTCCTATTTAATCCGGGAATACGCCCGCCACGTCGAAGGCTTCAGTGCCGTGGCCGGAAACCAGCCGCTAAAAGCGGAAAAAATAAATAAAAACACCTGGCGCATTTACGCCAACAACGCCCGAGAAATAAAAGTAAAATACAAGGTATACGCGTTTGAACTTACCGTTCGCACCAATTTTCTGGATCAGTCGCATGGCTATATCAATGGCGCGGCGCTGTTTCTGTACCCGGATAAAAAACTAAACCTGGCATCTACCGTTACCATCCGGCCTTACCCGCAATGGAAAGAAATATCGACGGGTTTGCAGCCCGTAGCCGGGGATAAATGGGTGTTACACGCGCCTAACTACGATATTCTGGCCGACTCGCCGATTGAAATCGGTAACCAGGAAATATTCACTTTTCAGGCGGCCGGCGTGCCCCATACGGTTGCTATTTACGGCCAGCCCCTGTATAACCAGGAGCGGCTGAAAACCGACCTGATAAAAATAACCGAGGCAGCCACCGCCGTTATCGGCGAAAACCCGAACCGCAACTATACTTTTATTGTGCATTGCGCGCCTGGTATTGGCGGCGGGTTAGAGCATTTAAATTCCACTACGGTGCAGGCTTCGCCCTTTTTTGCTACCACCGAAAAGACGTATAAAAATTTCCTGGGGCTAATTTCCCACGAATATTTTCACCTCTGGAATGTAAAACGCATCCGCCCGATAGCCTTAGGCCCTTTTGATTACGAAAATGAAAATTATACCAATATGTTGTGGGTATCGGAAGGCATCACCAGTTACTACGACGATTTGCTGCTGCGCCGGCAGCACATTTTTACGCCCGAAGAATACCTGGCAATAGCGGCAGGCAATATTTCGGGAATCGAAAACACGCCGGGCAACAAAGTGCAATCCACTACCGAGGCAAGCTTTGATGCCTGGATTAAAAATTATCGCCCCAACGAAAACTCTGCCAATTCCACTATCTCTTATTACAGCCGCGGGGCGGTTATCGGCAACCTTCTGGACCTGGAAATTATGGGCGCTACCGGCGGAGAAAAAACATTAGACGATGTGTTCCGCTATCTCTGGGCCGAATACTATAAAAAGCGCAACCGGGGCTATACCGATGAGGAATTTAAACAGGCCGTAGAACGCGTAGCCGGCCATAACCTGGACGCTTTTTTCCGGGAAAATATTGCCGGCACCCAAACTTTTGATTACCAGAAGTTTTTTGGCTATGCCGGCCTGAAGCTGGTAAACCAGAACGAAGGCAAAACCGAAGCTTTTCTGGGCGCTAACACCTCGGCTGCTACCGGCAAATTGCTGGTTACCTCCGTCCGCCGCGATTCACCGGCCTGGCAAAACGGCATTAATGTAAACGATGAAATTATTGCCCTGAATGGTTTTAAAGTGGGCACCGATTTGCCGGCGCTGTTGCAAATGTACCGCCCCAAGGATAAAATTAAAGTAACCGTAGCTCGGGCGGGCCGCCTGCTCGATGTAGACGTAACGCTGGCCAATAACCCTACTGTTAGTTATAAATTAGAGAAGCTCCCGAATGCCACGCCGGCGCAGCTGGCAGTTTATAACAAATGGCTCCGGTTATAAGCAAAATGGGCTGGTTTAAGCTGGCGGATGTTGTAGGTTGTGCTTCGGCCCTGCGTCAGGTGACAACAAATCGAGGGTAAAGGTATAAAACCAAACCAAATAATTATATAACTCTTCACTAAGCGCTAATTGCAGTTTTAAGATT
>JAQBNV010000304.1 GCA_028288395.1 Adhaeribacter sp.
TTCTTATTTCCAAAATATATTAAAACTAAAAACGCAACTTCGTTTATTGGCGACTTGTTTTCACTGCAACTTGGGTGCTAAATTTTAGGCAAGTTTATTTGCAGCTTAAAGCGTTGGCGTTTTAGGCAAATTAAAATCGAATCTTTTCTCTCTCCGTATTTTCTAAAAAATTTAGACAACAATTACTTCCGGAGGGAAATCGGAATAAGTTTTGTTTCTGGTTAACTATTTGCTTTGAAATGTGTTATTTCAAAATATTCAGAAGCTTTATGGGATTTAAAAATATAGATCGGGTTAGCCACCCTACCTTTTACTTTATCTTATTCATGCTGTTCCTGGCGGGTTGCGGGGGCAAGCAAGGCATTAAAACTATTTTTCAGAAACGGACGCCGTACGAAGCTTACGAAAATGGCCTGCGGATGGCAAAATTACACAACACAGCCTTGGGCCAGGCCTGGCTGCAGGCCGGCCAGCGGGCTCTGCGCGATTCGGTGCGCGTAACGTTGCCTTTTCAGGAATCAGCTTATTTCCGGGCCGAAAAACCTACGGCTGGCAGTTATAGCTTTTTGGCCCGACAAGGGGAGTTAATCCATATTAAAGTCACGACCCGCACCCAGCAGGATATAAAATTATTTATTGATTTATTTGAGTTAAGCAGCGATACGCCTTCCGAAACAAAACACGTTGCCGCTGCCGATACTACTTCTTTAAACCTGGAATACCGGGTAGATGATGACCTGGTACACCTGGTGCGGGTACAACCCGAGTTGCTGCACAGCGGCAGTTATACCATTACTATTGTTACCCGGCCATCCCTTTCTTTTCCGGTGAAAGGCAAAGACGGCCGGGCCATCCAAAGCTTTTGGGGAGCCGAACGCGATGCCGGCGTGCGCAAGCACGAAGGCGTGGATATTTTTGCCCCCCGGGGTACGCCGGTGCTGGCAGGAACCAAAGGGACTGTTACCCGGGTTAGCACTACTCCAATCGGGGGCAAAGTAGTTTGGTTGTCCGATATTAATCAGGGTCAGAATTTATATTACGCCCACCTCGATACCCAATTGGTGCAACCCGGGCAGCAAGTAAATATCGGGGATACCCTGGGCCTAATTGGGAATACCGGCAATGCCAGAGGCACTGTTCCCCACCTGCATTTTGGTATTTATGCTTTCGGGCAGGGAGCCGTGGACCCATTTCCTTTTATAAACGATATCCGGCCCAAACCAATTCCGGTGCAAGTGCCGGCCGATAGGTTAGGCGAGTGGGGCCGCACGGCAAAAAACAATATTACTTTACGGCTCACTCCTCAGGCCAATGCCCCGGCCATAACTACCCTGGCAAAAAATACGGCCCTGCAAATTACCGGTGGTACGGGCAACTGGTACCGGGTGCAACTACCCAATGGCCAGGCAGGTTACTTACCCCAGAATAACCTGGAAAGTATTACCAAACCTTTGCGCACCGAGCGGTTAAAAGCCGACCAGGAAGTGATGGATTTACCCGATGCGTTGGCTGTTCCTATTGGTTTAATTAAAAAAGACACTTCGCTGACGGTAGTAGCGGTTTATCAGGCTTACCAATTGGTTAAGCTTACCGATGGCAGCTTTGGTTGGTTATTAAATGCTTCCTCCTGAACCGGAACGCCGGAACTTTTCGGTTAACTGCAGTAAGTTATGCAGGAGAATAAGCGCGGTTCTATTAATTTTGCGTAAAATATAGCTGCAGGCATTACCGTATGGCCACCGACCCGAAGGCATTAAAGATTAAAGATTTCACTTACTCGTTACCCGAAGCGCGAATTGCCAAATTCCCGCTGGCCGACCGGACAGCCTCCCGGCTCCTGTATTACCAGGGAGGTACTATTCAGGACAAAACCTTTAAATCTTTACCCGATTTATTACCGCCGGGCGCGCTGCTGGTTTTTAACAACACCAAAGTAGTACAGGCCCGCCTCTTTTTTAAAAGGCCGTCGGGGGCCACCATCGAAATATTTTGTCTGGAACCGGCAGCGCCGGTTATTGATATGCAACTGGCCATGCAAAGGACCGGTTCCTGCACCTGGAAATGCCTGGTAGGTAATGCCAAACGCTGGAAAGAAGAAAAACTAAAATTAAATTTTGTTTTACCAGACGGAACCACTGGCTCGTTAACCGCTACCAAAGGTGATAAGATGGAAGATAGTTACCTGGTTTTATTTAACTGGGAGCCGCCTCATCTTACTTTTGCGGATATTTTGAGTACAGTGGGCAATCTGCCTCTGCCTCCTTACCTCAACCGATCGGCAACCGACCAGGATAAACAAACCTACCAAACGGTTTACGCCCAACAGGAAGGCGCCGTAGCCGCTCCTACCGCCGGTCTGCATTTTACCCCCGAAATATTCCAGGCTTTAGCAGTCCGAAATATTAAATCCGTACCGGTAACGCTGCACGTAGGTGCCGGCACCTTTAAGCCAGTTAAAGCGCCGGAGATGGCCCAGCACAACATGCACGGCGAAGAGATATTCGTGTCGGCAGCGGCCATTTCGCAGGTACTAAACCACCTGCCAGAACCCATTATACCAGTTGGCACTACCTCTTTGCGTACCCTCGAAAGCTTGTATTGGCTGGGCGTCCGGGTTACCGAAACGCCGGATTTACCGGTGCCGGAACTGCTGGTGCCGCAATGGTTGCCCTACGAAACAGTTTCTCCGCCTTCCCCTGCCGCTGCCCTACAGGCCTTACTCGTTTATTTAAAGAAGCACCAACAAGAGCACCTGCGGGCTACTACCCAACTAATCATTGCTCCAGGGTATAATTTTAAGCTAATTTCTGGTCTGATTACAAACTTTCACCAGCCGGAAAGCACGCTGTTATTATTGGTTTCGGCTTTGATCGGGCCTGACTGGCGCCGGGTGTATGAACACGCGCTGGCCAACGATTACCGCTTCCTCAGCTACGGCGACTCCTCCCTCCTGCTACCGGCACAGGTTTAGCCGCCAGCTTATTTAAAATTTAAATAGCCGAAAACCAGGTTTTGAATAGTAAAGGTTAATCGCCTGGAAGTTGGGCTTAAATATTACTGGCTAAACTACCTGCTGATCAGCGGGGAGAACGTGTCGACGGGTTGGTGGTTGCCTGGCTGGTTAAATTAAAATCGAGTTGCAGGTTAAGTTTACCGTCAGCTTCTACCATATAACTCAGGGTGGTTTTCTCGTTGTTAAATGCCAGCGACCATATATAATGCAGTTCCGGGCCCATTAATTGTTTTGTGTAACCATCGGCCGGAAAAACAAGCAGGTAACCGGTGCCGGCATCGGTGGTATGCCCACCGTACATAGAAATATCGGCCTGGGTGCCATTGGGGCGTTTGTTTTCGTGCCGGAGCGTATAACCCGTTTTATCCTGACCTAGGATTAAAGTGCGATAAATTTTATTGTCTATGTAGATCGGTATTCTAATTTCCTG
>JAQBNV010000309.1 GCA_028288395.1 Adhaeribacter sp.
AGTCAGAGGCCGGTGAAAAGAAGGCACGGGCGAGGATGCCCGCGCGGGATAACGCACAAGGCAAAATTTACGATAGCACAGGCATGAAGTGATATAAATATAATTTTTTAATTCAACTTTTACCCAAGTTGCGGGCAATTCAAATTTTAAGCAACTTTAAAGGCTTTAAATTCGTCTGCAAAGGAAATTTTGCGCTTATTTACTTTATGAAAAATTTTTTCCTGCTTTTTGTTTTCTTCTGTAGTCTTGGATTTAGTGCCGCCGCGCAGCGCCAGATAAGGGGTCGCGTATTGGATAGCCAGTTGCGGCAGCCACTGGTTGGGGCCTCGGTGGGGGCGATGGGAACCGGAACAATTACCGACGAAAGAGGCCGCTTTGCGTTTATGGTTCCGGCCGAAACCGACAGTTTAATTATTTCGATGATCGGCTACCAGATGCAGAGCGTAAAATTGCCTCAAACCGAACGGGAATTTACAATATTGCTGCAAACCACCAATACAATCCTGACCGAAGTAAAAGTAACCGGTTACGAAACCAACCGGCCACTGCTGGAAACCGCCGGGTCTATTGGGGTACTGCAGGCCCGGGATATAAACCGGTTCAATACCACCTCGCTCGTACCAGCTTTAAACCTGATACCGGGCGTACGCATGGAAGAACGGGCAACTGCCAGTTACCGGCTTTCTATCCGGGGCAGCAGCCTGCGGGCGCCGTTTGGTGTGCGTAATGTAAAACTGTACCTGAACGAAATTCCGTTGGTGGAAGCCAATGGCACCATTCCGCTTAACTTACTCGATGCTAGTACCATTGGCCGGATAGAGGTAATTAAAGGGCCTGCCGGCAGTACTTATGGCGCCGGCACCGGCGGTACTATCCTGCTGGAAACCCTGCGGGCACCCGCCGGGGAAACCAGCGCCGAAGTTGGAGCGATGGTTGGTTCTTATGGTTTACGTCGCTATAATACTACCGTAGCCACCGCTTCTGAAAAAGCCAGCTTTCTGGTGCGGTATACAAAACAGCAACTGGAAGGTTACCGCCAGCAAAGCGCGATGGATCGCGACGTTTTATTAATAGCCGGTCAGCTTTATCCTTCCGATAAACAAACCTTTTCTTTCCACGGGTATTATTCTGATTTGTACTACGAGCTGCCTGGCGCCCTTAACAGGGAGCAATATCAGGCTAATTCCAGGCAGGCCCGTCAGCTGAATGTTGATCAGAATGCTTCGCTAAACCTGAACGGCGTAAATATTGGTTTGGCTCATCGCTATGATTTTAGTCCGCAGGTAAGCAACAGTACATCTATATTTGGCGTTTTCAGTTTTTTAAACCACCCGTTTACGAACGATTACGAACGGAACACAAACCAGGCTTATGGGGGCCGCACCAAAACTACTTACAAAACAGTAATAGGAGGCGTAGGTACGCGCTTTATGCTGGGTGCCGAATGGCAGCGCAGTTTTGTTAACTCGCGGCACTACGAAAATATTAAAGGAGTTTCGGGTAAGCTAAATTTCGATGATGAGGTGACGCTGGAGCAAGGTTTTGTTTTTGCCCAAACTGAGGCTGATTTGCCCCAAAACTTCATTTTTACCCTGGGTGCCAGCCTGAACGATATGCAATACGGATTAACCCGCGTAATGGGTCCGGGACAAACCGCCAGTGTAGCCAACCGGCGGGAGTTTGACCCGCAATTTTCGCCGCGGGTAGGGCTGGTAAAAATGTTTTCGCCTCAGGTATCAGCGCACGGTAGCATCAGCGCCGGTTTTTCGCCGCCCACCGATGCCGAAATACGCCCCTCTGATGCCAGCTTTAACACTAGCCTGAACCCCGAGCGGGGTGTAAACTACGAATTGGGCTTGCGGGGGAATTTGTTTAACGAGAAACTTACGTTTGATGTAACCGGCTTTCAGTTCCGGCTGAACGAGACCATTGTAAGCCGGGCTACTGCTACGGGCGTGGTGGTATTTAACAATGCCGGCGCAACCGATCAGAAAGGGGTAGAAGCCGCGCTAGCTTATTATATCCTACAGGCGCCTACGCAACCGCTTTCGTTGTTAAAAGCCTGGAGCACCTACGCCTACAGCCATTTCGTATTCCGGGATTACCAGCGCGACGACCAGGATTACTCCGGCAACAAACTTACGGGTACCCCGCCCCACGTCTGGACAGCGGGCTTAGATGCCGAAAGCCGCCTGGGCTTTTACTTAAATATTACAGGTAATTACACCTCCCGTATTCCGCTCAACGATGCCAATACCGTTTACGCCAGTGATTTTATATTATTGGGTGCCCGGGGCGGGTTTAAGCAGACCTTCGGCCAGCGGTGGCAAACCGAAATTTACGCCGGTATCGACAATGCCCTGGATGTAACTTATAGCCTGGGCAATGACCTGAACGGTTTCGGTAACCGCTATTTCCAAGCCGCTCCGGGCCGTAATTATTTTACTGGGTTGCAGCTGAAATACCTGTTTAGTGCCAGATAAATGATAATACCCATGCTATTCCGAAAACTATTTTGGTATAAACCATTTAGATAAATTACCAGAAACAATCTGCCGCTTCGCCTATTCTTCCAGACCCAGGGGGCTACGGCGTGCCGGACATATTATAAATTAACTGCTCATCTATTCAGAAGTTAAAAGACTATTAAAGAAATAAAAAGTTGTTTCGTTCGATGTTAGCATTTCCTC
>JAQBNV010000343.1 GCA_028288395.1 Adhaeribacter sp.
ATTGTTTACCTCGTATATTTTACCATCGCTCCGTACTATGTAAGCCGTGCGCCCTACCAGTGCAATTCCTTCGTAATCGCCGGCGGCGCCAAACGTAATGGTGCGGTCTATCTTTTCAGCAGCCGTATTGTAAATAAATATTACCCCTGCTTCGTCCTGCACACAGGCAAACTGGTTATTTCCCAAATAAGCTATACCGGATACTTCAAGTAAGATGTCGGGTAAATCCCATTTCTTCACCACGGCTACGCTTACAGAAGCGGCCTCAGTAGTTTTCTCTTTTTTACCTTTTCCTTTATCGTTTTGCCGGCTATTATCAGCATATTCGGCCTGGGCCGTATCGCAGGATAATAAGAGACCGGAAATGAATAAGCTCCAAAATATTTTATTCGTTACTTTCATAATTTTATATTTTAGTTTTTATAAGCTGGGTAAATAATTATTTAGTTTCTATGGTTAATCCCAGTAGGTTTGGGCGGCATCTGCGAGGCCATCCGCCGAGAAGACCTGCTTTAATTCCTCGCTACCCTTTTCTAATTCTACCTGGTACAATACCATCCCCTCTTTCTGGATTTTTTCCGGGTCTTTTACCGTATATCCCGCATAATTTTTCGCAAGCATGGCTGTCACCGCGGTGGGTAACTCGGTAACCGTAATATCATTTTTGCGCATTATCGTTTTACCATTGGCATCCAAAAAAGCCTTATATTCTGTCTTTGCTACTTTGTATTCGGCTTCAAACAAATCATTCTTTTTCTCCCATTCTACCTTTTTTACTTTGGGAAACGCCGTCTGAAAACCGTTTTTAACGGGGGCCGGCACCTTGTTGGGTCTGATATCCTGGCCATTGGCGCTCCATGCAGCACCAATCAAAAACAAGGAAAGAAGGAAAGTTTTCATAGGTTACTTTTTAAGTATAAAGCTTGATTACGATTCAAAGGTCGGAGGCAAAACCGGAAAGACTTGGGAATGCGCTGGGAGAACAAATATTTTTTTCTTTTTTTGGATTGCCTAAAAAGACAGAATCAGACTTGCCCCCGGACGCAGAAGGAGAATTTTGGAAATGGAAACGGGTATTACGGAGCATAACCGATGCTGCCGGTTAATAAATTATATAAAACTTACGCTAAGCCGCCCTAACTGTGTCTTATGATGGGCAGGTTGTTGGTAAAAACACCATAGTTGTTTTGCTAAGGAATATTTTAGAATATTTCCCCTCCTCTCCCATCAAATTTTATTTGTTTAGTGAAAAAATAAAAGGAAGTTTTGTACAGCCAGCAAACCAGCATGCTGAAAAGAGCGAAAATTTAAATTATCCTCTTTTCAGCATTTTTTATTTTAAATAATCACAATCTTATGGCTTAAAATCATGATATGGATGAAATTATTCCGGCTATTAAGCAGTCGGTTCGTGGAAGTGAATGGTCCAGGTGTGTTTTTCGGCGAATGCGTAGGTCAGCCGGAACCGGTATAAATCGGCAATAGCTTTTGCGATGGCCAATCCTAAGCCCGTGGATCCCGGTGAAGCGGCATTTTTATGAAAACGGGTAAATAACTTTTGCGCATCAAGGGGTTGGTTTGAACCGGAATTCTGAATGACCACCTCATTTTTCTGTATTTGTATATTTACCTCTCCCCCGGCGTGGTTATGAATAATGGCGTTTTTTATGAGGTTAACGAACAAAATAGCCGCCAAATCGGGATTTAGTTTGGCTTGGCAGACCGTATTTTCCTGCAGGGTCACGGTTATCTCTCGGTAAGCGGCCTGATCCGAAAAGTCGTTGATTACCTTCTGCACCAGTTGGTTTATATTTACTTCTTCTTCCTGCCCAAATTGATTATTTTCTATTTTGGATAACAATAAAAGCGATTTATTCAGCCGCGTCAGCCTTTCCAGGTTTTGCATTACCGAACCGATTTGGGTGAGTTGATCTTCCTGCAAATTATTACCCTCGGCCAGCAATTCTAATTTATTCAGGCTAATGGCCAGCGGCGTTTGCAATTCGTGCGCGGCATTTTCGATAAACGTTTTCTGACTAACATAGGTATTTATATTGCTGTGCAGCAACTTCTGAATGGTTTGGTTTAATAATTGAAACTCCAGAATGTTCGTAGGCTCGGGCGTTATCTGCCGCGAATCTTCGAGCCGGAAATATTTCAGATGGTTCAGCAAGCGGTAAAAGGGTTGCCAGATTTTCTGCAGCAAAAAATTATTCAGAATCAGAATACTGGCCAGCAAACCCAGGTAAAGCCATAGCAACGAATACAGTAAATCTTCGATCAAATCATCTTCTTCCACCATTGAGGTAATTACCCGCAGTTCGTAGTAACGATTCTGGTGGCGAAAAACCGTCGTCAACATCCTGACCGGTTCAAAATCCTGCTCGTTCTGCATAAACATCAAGGTGTCCTGGTAAATATCCTTCGGCTTTTTGGTAGTAGGTGCCGGTATTTCCCGGATGCGGTAATAGCCATCATCAAACTTTTTCCGGCCCATCACGGTGCTGTCGATAGCAGCTTTTTGCATTACTAAAATTTTCTGATTTTCCAGGCCATCGTCCATGCTGTCGTATATTTCGTCGAGCATGTTGTAATAAAAGAGCCCGGCCCAGGCCGATAATACCACCAGCAAAATAGCCGCAAAATAGCCCGTGGTATAATTAAGTAACTTCATGGAATAAATAATTTATAGCCGATGCCGTAGATGGCCTGTATTTCTATATCGGCCCGGTAGTCCTTTAGTTTTTTGCGCAGGTTCTTGATTTGAGAATAAATAAATTCAAAATTATCGGCTTCATCTATATAATCGCCCCATACGTGTTCCGCCAGTGCTGTTTTACTCACCAGTCGGCCCTGGTTCGTAGCCAGATAAAGCAAGATATAGAACTCCTTCCGGTTTAAAACCAACTCTTTTTCATCTACCCATACCTGATGTTTTTCCGGATCTACCAGCAGGTTGCCGAGTTTTAATAAATTATTGCCGTCGAACTTGCGGCGGCGCAGCACCGATTTTACACGGGCATGCAGCTCCGCAATGTGAAAAGGCTTCGGCAAATAATCGTCGGCTCCTAGTTCTAAACCGGCCACTTTGTCGTCGAGGGAGTTTTTGGCCGATACAATAATGACGCCTTCGGTTTTATTTAATTTTTTTAGCTGGTTTAAAACATCCAGGCCGCTGCCTCCGGGCAAATTAATATCCAGCAGAATACAATCGTAATTATAAAGACTTATTTTTTCGATAGCTGCATCGTAGGTTACGGCCGTTTCTACCAGGTACATTTCTTTCCGGAGCGACCGAACCATGTTGTCCAGCATATCGGGCTCATCTTCGATCACTAATATTTTCATAGCGGCAATTTTGGTGATAAGTACGTAGTCAATACTGGAAAAATTTAGGAATCCCCGGCAAAAGCGCATGAATATTCCCCGAATGTGCTCCCGAAATTGTAGAAAGGCATAAATTTTTCGTTATTTTACTACTTATTTTAATATTTAATTTTCATTTTATTAGCTAGCCGGTTTACTTCTGTTGGCCAGCGTGCGGCTATCTTTTAAAAAATTATACATGAGTTTAACCATTGAAAACATACTTTTAATTGGGTCTATCCTATTATTAATCAGTATTGTAGCTGGTAAAACTTCTTATCGATTTGGCGTACCTACCTTAATTTTCTTCTTGTTGGTGGGAATGCTGGCCGGCTCAGAGGGTTTTGGCGGCATACATTTCAATGATCCGCAGATAGCGCAGTTTGTGGGTATTGTGGCCTTAAATTTTATTTTATTTTCGGGTGGGTTAGAAACCGATTGGAAAACTATCAAACCCATCGTGTGGCAGGGAGTTACTCTTTCTACGGTAGGTGTTTTTCTCACGGCTATCCTGGTGGGCTTGTTTGTTTGGCAGGTTTCTGATTTTACCATTTACGAGGGTCTTTTGTTGGGAGCTATCGTTTCTTCAACGGATGCAGCGGCAGTTTTCTCTATTCTGCGGTCTAAGAACCTTGCCCTTAAACATAACCTGCGCCCTACCCTGGAGTTGGAAAGCGGCAGTAATGACCCCATGGCTTATTTCCTGACCATTGCCTTTACAGGCCTGGTAATCAACCAGGAAGCTGGATTGGTCAGCCTAATTCCTTTGTTTTTTTAACAAATTATTATCGGTGCGTTGCTCGGCATTGGTTTTGGTAAATTTAACCAATTATTTATAAATAAAATAAAACTCAATTTTGATGGGCTTTACCCGGTTTTGGTAATTGCCCTGATGTTTTTAACGTTCTCGGCTACCGATTTTATTGGGGGCAACGGGTTTTTAGCGGTTTATTTATCGGCCGTATTTTTAGGTAACCAGGAGCTTATTCATAAGAAAGGTATTATTAAAGCTTTCGACGGGTATGCCTGGCTCATGCAAATTGTTTTGTTCCTTACCCTGGGGCTGCTGGTATTTCCTAGCCAACTAATGGCGGTTACCGGTATTGGCTTATTAATTTCGGCTTTTCTTATTTTAATTGCCCGGCCCATCAGTGTATTTCTAAGCCTTATGTTTTTCAAAGTCCGGAACCGGAGCCGGTGGTATATTTCGTGGGTGGGCCTCCGGGGAGCGGTGCCCATTGTTTTCGCTACATATCCGTTGCTGGCCGGGGTCGAAAGAGCCCACATGATTTTCAATATTGTTTTTTTTATCTCGCTTACTTCGGTTCTCCTGCAAGGAACAACACTTTCGGTGATAGTAAAATGGCTCCATGTGTCTTTACCCAGCAAGGTTAAACCCAAAACCACCCGCGATAAATTATTTTCGGATTATATAAAATCCGAAATGGTAGAAGTTGTTTTGCCGCCGGACAGCCTGGTAGCCGGCCGATCTGTTTTACAGCTTGGCTTTCCCTCTTCCACTTTAATAACCATGTTAGAACGCGACGGCCAGTTTATTACGCCCAATGGTTCTACGGTGCTGGAACCGCTCGATAAATTAATTATATTATCGGACAACCAGGAAGGCATAACCAAGGCTATCAGTTGTTTGAAAATCAGCGAAGAAGATATCAAAAGCGCATAAAATAGCTTTAAAACCGTTGTATCTATATCATCTTGGCTATTTAGGAAGTAAAAGAAAGACTTTCCGTAGCTAAAAATATTACCACTTGCCGATGTGGTTGTAGAATTCTAATGACTGGTTATGGCCGGAAAGCCGGCTTTTTTAAGCTTGTATTACCGGCCGTACATGATTAACATAATGGTTGCGTTCCAATTAGAAAGGCAGTAAATGAATAACATGAACCCAAAAAGAAAAAAATATTTAGCTGGCATGGCAGTGGCTGTGTTGCTCATCTGGTTTATTACGGACGCTGTAAACCAACCCGGCGTGCAAAACTTGAAAGGTAATTTTGAGGAAGTAGCTTTTTACCGGAATGAAAACAATACCGGGCCCATCATCCGGATTTATGCCGTAACGGTAACTGATACTTTATGGTCCGAAATGAAAAAATACGGTGCTTTTATGCCCCATACCAAATACGGCAATACAAAAGTTTATTTCTTCCGGAAAGGCTTGCCCGTCCCGGCTAAATTATTTCCCGGAGACCAGAACTTTGATCCAAAATTTAAGGCAAATCTGCTGGCCACTTACCAGAAAGATGTAATGGGAACCGTCA
>JAQBNV010000359.1 GCA_028288395.1 Adhaeribacter sp.
GTTGAAGGGTTATTTGTGTAAAAGAAATGAGCCGGTGCACCGTCGACCGTTTGGTCGGGTAATGTATAAACAGCGGCAACACGAATCATTTAAACTTTTTTCTTCAGAAACTGCAGGTCGCCGCTGAGCAGCTCGTGGTTAAGGATTGAATCATGAATAATGCGGGCTTGTTTTCCTGTTTCCTGCGATTTTTGTAAGAAAAGTTCGGCAATATCCGGCTTGCCGGTCTGGTCAAAATATTCACCTAAATTTTTAAGCAACATATTCGTTTCTTCCAGCCCCCGCATCGCCTGGTAAAGCATGTTCTCTACCGATTCGGTTACTTCGGCCAGCAGCGAACTAATGGTGTACGCGTGCCCGGTATGGCACCGGAAACGAATCAGGTTGCCTTCAATCAGCTTGGTCATGGCGCCATGGCAATCCGGACAGGCAAAAGAAGTAAGCTCGCCTTTATCAATAATTCCTAATTTAAATGCATCATCGTGGCAGGCAATGGCAAATTCCACCCCAACTCTGTCTAAATCGGCCTGAGAAACTTTTTGTTGCGCCGGCGCCTTTTCTATTGTTAGTTTCACCAGTAAAGCACTTAGCTCAGCCACCGGAATAACATAATCGGCCTTTACAAATTCTAGGGCATTGGCCGGCATAGAAGGGAAACGGGTGTCCTGCGGGTCCTGATCCACCGCTACGCCACCCAGGCGTTTTACCGACCACAACCCGGAAGTGCCATCATCTAAGTAACCTGACAATATTACGCCAATAACCCGGGGCCATAAGAATAAGCGGCGGACCTAAAAAGGGCATCTACGGAGGGCCGGAAGCGGTTTTCTTTTGGTCCCCGCGTAATCAGTATCCGGTCCGCTTCCACCAGCAGGTGGTGGTCGGGTGGGGCAATGTAAATGGTGCCGACTTTAAATTTTTCTCCGTTGGTTGGGTGCTTTGCTTTTAATGGCGAAACCATTTCGAATATATCGGGCAACAAGCTTTCGGAATGCGGCGCCAGGTGTTGCACCACAAAAATAGGTGCCGAAAATCATGGGATAAAGTTCTTACGCATTCGACCAACGCCTTTACCCCTCCAGCCAATGCGCCGATTACCACAATATCCCTATTAATTTCCGGAGACGCATCCTTCTTTTTGATTGCCATTCGTTTTTATTAGAACTTTAAACCGGCGAAAAGCTAAATATAAATTAATTTACCAGAAATTAGCTAGGCAGGTAACTTTAATGTAAATTTTCTTCCTATTTTAATTAGGCAAGTGGTTTATAATCAACGTTATCGGCAAACAAAAGTTTGTATTTCGCCAGTGTCATCGATAATGGATCTTTCGTTTTTTAATTTTAAGTAGGGTCCATAATATTTTTAGCTGCTCCCATTGCCGGAAATCAATGAAAGGGTTGATAACGGACACTGGCAAATGGGTGAATTCCGAAGAGAGTTGGAGGAAACAATACAGTTTTTAACCCATAGCGGCAAAGACTGGAAAAAACAATTTTGATAAAAGGTTGGTACTCCGATACGCTAACCCCACCATTATTTGAGCAATAGCATAAAAAGTTGTATGCACATTGTGTGTACAAAAAAAAGCCACTTAGGAGTTTTATCTCGTAAGTGGCTGATTAGTAAGTGGAGAATATCGGAGTCGAACCGATGACCTCTTGCATGCCATGCAAGCGCTCTAGCCAGCTGAGCTAATCCCCCTTTTTTATCCTTTAGCCTGCTGCTAAGGTGATGCAAAAGTAAAAGAATATTTTGAAATTCCATCGTCTGGAGAAAAAAAGATTTAAAAAGGCGAAAAACAAACCCGCCTTTTTAAATCTGCAAATAATTAATTATTCATTAGTTGAAGATATAGCGGATACCAAACTGGCCTCTCCAGCGGGAGTTAAAGTTTGATTCAGTATAAATCTTGCCATTATTCTGGCCGGCTCCGGTATAAGTAAATCTTGGCGTCGAAGCTTGTGCACCGGTACCAACACCCGTATAGTTAATCAGCGGGAAGCTGTTGAAGCTGGTGGTGTAATCGGCACCCCACTCTTGGTTTAATAAATTTCCCACGTTGATTAAGTCGAATGACAACTGGATTTTATTAGCCGTATTTCCTAACGAGATACCTAAATCCTGTAACAACCTCACATCAAACTGATGCTGGAAAGGTAAACGGGCACCATTCCGCTCTACATACTGGCCTCTTCGGCTGTTTAAATACTCATCATTCTGAATAAAAGTATTCAGCGCTTCCCACTGTTGATCTACGCTTAAAGCATTAGAGCCAGTAGTCGCCACTAGATTAATATCGGAAAGACTGGCTGGTACGTAAAGCAGGTCGTTAGAAGTGCCATCGTTATTTAAATCGCCGTTATATAAATAAGACACCGGCTGACCTGACTGACCATTGTAATATAATGACACTTGGGTAGCAAAGTTATTCAGGTATTCTTTCCGGTAGGTAACGTAGCCGGTAATCCGGTGACGGGTATCAAAATTAGCAATACCAGCTTCCGGTGCATTAGGACTATTTACGGCATATAAGTTACGCCAGTTAGAGTAAGCAGTGCTGGAAGTAGCCGGAAAAATATCCTTTGCACGGCCATAGGTGTAAGAAACCGAACCGGCTACACCTTGATCCATTTGTTTTTGTAATTGCGCTACAAAATTATAAGTATAGCCTTCGTTTGAATTGCTGAACAAAATAACTTCATCAAATGCACTGTTGCGGCGACCTGAATAATACCGAGGTCTTTGATCAGTGCCGGCAAAGGTAAAGTTTGGATCTATTTCGCGGTTCAAGTTTTCGAAAATGATATTATTATATCCTTTGCTGTAAATACCTTCTAAAGTAGCTATCAAACCAAAGGGTAGCGTTTTATCAATGCCCAGGTTAGTCCGGAAAGTTTGGGGAAATTTATAATTCTTATCGGTAATGTTAATAGCACCAACTGCGGCATTACCGCCAAAAGTTGCTGCTGTTGGCTGATTATAAGGGTCGGCGCTAAATTTAAAAGCAGCAGGAGAGGTGATAGGATTAGCAGAAGAAGAAAGCGTACCTAAAGAGTAGGTGCCTATTACGGTACCAGTGTTGGTATATTGGTTAGAGATCCAAACAAAAGGAACCCGGCCCGTAAATAAACCGGTACCACCTCTTAGTTTTAAGCTGTTATCGCCTAACACATCCCAGTTAAAACCAAGTCTGGGCGACCATAAAACCTTTGTCTCCGGTTTCTGATCCGTTGATATGCCACGAGCGGCATAAGCAGTAGCAAAAGCGTCATTTCTGGCCGGGTTATCGTTAAAAATCGGTAAATCAGCCCGTATACCCAAAGATACTTTAAAGTTATCGGTAGCCTGGTATTCATCCTGGGCATATAAGCCCAATTGCATGGCCGTAAACTTGGCTGCCCCATTGGTTTGGGCCGGATCATCATTCGGGTCGAAAGAATAACTTTTGGCATAGTAAGAAGGTTTTACCTCGGCGGCAGTGCCAACTTTTTCAAAATCTTCTAATGATTTATAGCCATAGGCCCCGTAAATGTTCTGGACAAACTGGTTGTAGAAGCTATAAAATTCGTTGTTGGTGCCTAAGGTAAAGGTATGCTTGCCTTTGTAGTAGCTGAAATTATCCGTGATAGAAAAAATATCCTGGTTTAACTCGTTCGCTACCGAAGAAAATTCTGAACCAAACTGCATGTTGGCGCCACCTGGCAAATAAACCCGGATGTTAGGGAAAGGATCTCCCAGTGGGTCGCGGTCATCTCTTACGGCTGTGTAACCTAACAAAAGATTATTCGAAAACTTGCCGCCAAAAGTAGAGTTCAGTTCAAAAGCACTGGAGTTGGTAGTGCTTGGGAAATACTGGCCATTGTTATAAAAGTTAAGGAAGTTATTTCCGCGGGTGTTATCAATATTTTCGCCGTAAGCATAGCTATGACGTAAAGATAAACGGTGGTTTTCGCTAATATTCCAGTCAATTTTTCCTAATAATTTTTCAGAATTCAGTACATCATTAATAGCGCCATAAGAGCCAGGATTATAATTAGGAGCTACCCGGTTAAGTACGGCTAAAACGCGGTTAATATCTGTTAAACTTATTTGGGAACCAGAATTGGGATCGGTAGGGTCAAAAGCCAGTGGAGTTGTGCTTCGGGTAACTTCGCCGTTAACAAAGAAGAAAAGTTTGTTTTTAATAATCGGACCACCTAATCTGAAGCCGGTCTGATAATCTTTGTAATCCGGGTATTTGGCTTTTGCTTCGGTATTAGGATTATATTTTCCTACCAGGTTTTCGTTATTGCCAAAATAATACGCCGAGCCCTGGAATTTATTAGTGCCACTTCTGGTAACAGCGTTTATACCACCTCCGGTAAATCCTCCTTGTCTCACATCAAAGGGGGCAATATTTATCTGGAATTCTTCAATTGCATCCAAGCTGATAGGTTCAATGCCAATCTGACCACCATTAGTGCCGGAAGAAGAAAGACCAAATACATCGTTGTTCACAATGCCATCAATGGCAAATTGGTTATACCGGTTGCTGGTACCGGCAAAGGAAGTTCCACTGCCACTGGTGTTTGCCAGAGGAGAAAGTTTAGTAAAATCCCGTAAACCCCGGTTAATGGTTGGGATGGATTGTATAACTTCGCGGCTAACGTTGGTTGCAGCACCGGTTCTTTCTGAGCTAAGGACATCGCCCCGGTTAGAGGTAATTTGTACCTCGCTTAACTGCCCGGTTTGGGTTGAGAGTTTAGCATTAATAGTAGAACTGGTACCCAGCCCTAAATTAATGTTATTAAATGTTTGCTCCTGAAAACCAATAAAAGAGACAGTAACGGTATAAGGACCTCCAACACGCATATTAGGAATGGTAAAACGACCATCTACCAGGGTGCTGGTACCGTAGCGGGTTCCGGAGGGGGTGTGGACCGCAACGACGGTAGCCCCAGGCAATCCTGAACCACTCTCATCAGTTACAGAACCTGTTAAGGAAGAAGTAGTTACTCCTTGCCCCCAACTCATTTGAGCCGAAATAATGAAAGCGAGAAATAAAAAAAATCTACAATAATAGTTTTTCATAAAGGGGTTTATTTGTTTTGTTTACAGAAAAGGGTATTGTGCTATTAGGGAAGGTGTTATAGCTTGAAACGGTTTTACAGCTACTATGTTTATTAAGGGTTTACTAATTGATAAGTTATAGAAGGAGTGTCGCATTTTTTTAACAAAGACATATTTCGCCGGATACCGGAGAATCGGGATTTAAGGCAAAGATAATTTACTTTAATCGGCTTTATGTTAAAAATTTGTTAAAAATATTTTGGTTTCATTGAAATATTAAGAAGCCTGGGTTTTGGCTGCAAATCTAGCGGAATTTATATGCGTGGGCGTACCGCTTTGAGGAAAATTTTCTGGTAATAATTAGAGTATAAATTGTCTTCCTTTACCCCCAAACTGGTGGAGGCATGAATAAAATATACTTCATCGCGGCTTTTTACATCGGTAACCATCCCTACGTGCGAAATCTGGCGGCTATTGCCGGAGGCGCCGAAGAAGACCAAATCTCCGGGCCGTAATTCCCGGGGTCTTACATTCCGGCCAAACTCGCTTTGCTCGTTAGAGGTGCGGGGCAGATCTACATCTATGGCTTTAAAAGAAGTGCATAATAATCCCGAGCAGTCCATTCCTACCCGGGTGGTACCGCCCCAGCGGTAAGGGGTGCCGCGGTAAGAACGGGCCGTCCGGATAACTTTATCTACTTTTTTGTTTCCGCGGTGGCGCGCCATCCGGCCTGAGCGCCGTTTGGCTTTAATTAGCTGCTTTTCCTGTCTTTTAAATTCTCTTTCCAGTACCCGCTGATCGGTATCGGCGTACGGATTGTCCGATACGCTACCCGATCTGAAGCCAGTATAAGATTTCTTACAGGACACCATCAGGCACAAGGTCAGGCCGAAGAACGTTAGTTTAGAAAAAGCGGATAACGAACGCCAAGTCATAAGCAGGAAGGAATGATGGAAAGATAAATTTAAGCGAAAGAAGCTTTTTAAAAAAGATGTGGACGCCAAATCGATTGGTTTTTTCTGCAACCATCTGACTGTCAAATAAATTCTTTTGACTTGAGCAGTACGTTAATTTAGCTATCCCGGGAGAACCGCTTTGATTCCGGAGCCGGTGAACCGGAAATAAATGTAACCATTTGCGTTCTAAATGCGTGTGCAGATTTCAGATAAAATACCGGTTTTAAACCGCAACCGAATTGGTAAAATCTTTAGCCCGGTATTATTCCTGGTCAGCGGGGCCGCCTCTTTTTGTCTCCGGGGACCAGGTCGCCTGTTTTTGACTGACCCGGCAGATGATCCGGCCGGATTTACCAACATTCTTTAGTCTGTATGCCGGATAAATCTTAATTTTACGACCATTATGTGTGGAATCTCTGGTATTTATGCTTTCAGCGACCTGGGTCGCGATTATTTAAATAAATTAAAAGCCTCAACCGACGCAATCGAAAAACGCGGCCCCGATTCCCAAGGGCATTTCTTTTTTGATAAGTGCGGCCTGGGCCACCGCCGTCTGGCCATTCTGGATTTAACCGCCGACGGTTCCCAACCCATGACCGACGAGTCGGGACGCTATACGATTGTGTTTAACGGCGAAATATTTAATTTTCCGCAACTCAAAAGTAAATTAAAAGCCAGCGGCTATACTTTTTTTTCCGGCACCGATACCGAAGTTTTATTAAAATTATATATAAAAGAAGGCAAGCGCTTTCTGAAGCGCCTGAACGGGTTTTTTGCCTTTGCCATTTACGACAAAGAAGAGGATTCCGTATTTATTGCCCGCGACCGGATGGGCGTAAAGCCACTGCTGGTTTACAAAGATGCCGACAAAGTAATATTTGCCTCCGAAATGAAAGCAATGCTGGCCTTCGGTATTCCCCGCAAATTGGATTACGTGTCGCTGTACCAATATTTGCAGTTCAATTACATTCCGGGACCGGCATCCATAATAAAAGGGGTTAAAAAGCTCGAACCGGGCCATTACCTGTATATCAAAAACGGGAAAGTTTTAAAAAAGGCCTGGTACCGCATTCCTTACGATAAAAAGAAAGTTAAAAACAACCCTTTGGATTACCAGCAGCAGCAGGAAAAACTGGTAAACCTCCTGGATGCGGCCGTACAACGCCGAATGATTGCGGATGTGCCCCTGGGCGCTTTCCTGAGCGGCGGTATCGACTCTTCGGTAATTGTCGCGCTAGCATCCCGGCACACCGAGAAGCTAAATACTTTTTCGATTGGGTATAAAGACGAACCCTTTTTCGACGAAACCCGCTACGCCAAGCTGGTAGCCGATAAATATAAAACGAACCATACCGTATTTTCGCTCACAAACCAGGATTTATACGATCACCTTTTCCAGGTGCTCGATTATATCGATGAGCCTTTTGCCGACTCTTCGGCTTTGGCGGTTTATATTCTGAGCAAGTACACCCGCGAGCAGGTAACTGTAGCGCTTTCGGGTGATGGCGCCGACGAATTATTTGCCGGCTATAACAAGCACATGGGCGATTACAAGGTGCGTCGGGGAGGCGTAACGGCCGAGGTTATTACGGGGCTGGGACCGCTCTGGGAAGTATTGCCCAAGTCGCGCAACTCGGTGCTGGGTAATAAAGTACGGCAGTTTCAGCGCTTCGCCGAAGGCATGATGGCTTCGGCGAAAGACCGGTATTACAACTGGGCGACCTTAGCCGATGAAGAAGAAGCCCGTTGCATTTTAACCAAAAGAAGCCGGCAGCTGCTGGGCAAAGAAATATATAAAAAACGCAAAAGACGCATTTTGGCACATATTCACCAGGACGGCGATATAAACGAAGTGTTATACACCGATATGCAGTTGGTGCTGCCCAGCGACATGCTGACGAAAGTAGATTTGATGTCGATGGCCAACAGCCTGGAAGTACGCACGCCTTTTCTGGATTACAAAGTAGTTAATTTTGCCTTCACGCTCCCGCAGTCTTCCAAAATAGACAACCACATGAAAAAGAAGGTGGTGCAGGATGCTTTCCGGTCGATGCTGCCCGAAGAGTTGTACAAGCGCCCGAAACAAGGATTTGAAGTGCCGTTGCTAAAATGGTTTAGAAACGAGTTGCGCCCGCTTATTACCGATGATTTACTTTCGGATGCCTTTATTCAGGAGCAGGGAATATTTGATGTGTCGGAGATCCGGAAGCTGAAGGCCAAAATATTCTCGAATAACCCCGAAGACATCCACGCCCGTATCTGGGCCTTGATTGTATTTCAGCATTGGTACAAAAAGCATTTTGTATAATTTACAATAACTTGATTTTTAAATATTTATCTATATTTGTTTTTAGTTTTATAACAAAACTTTACTTTTGTGCGTAAAAAATATTAAACAATATATATAATTAGATATTTATGAAAATTGCAATTGTTGGTACCGGATACGTAGGCCTGGTAACCGGTACCTGCCTCGCCGAAGTAGGGATGGAAGTGACCTGTATCGACATCGATACAGAAAAAATAGAAAATTTAAAAAATGGCATCCTGCCTATTTACGAGCCTGGCCTCGAAGAAATGGTGCTGCGGAATACCCAAAAAGAACGCCTTCATTTCTCTAATGATATCGCTACCAGTATTATAGATGCTGATGTCGCTTTTATTGCGGTGGGCACGCCTCCCGGCGAAGATGGCAGCGCCGATTTAAAATACGTGCTGGCGGTAGCCCGCAGCATTGGCCGCCACATGAATAAATACCTGGTGGTAGTAACCAAAAGCACGGTACCGGTCGGAACCGCCCGCAAGGTAAGAGCCGCCATTGAAGAAGAAATTATCCGGCGCGATGAGCCCCTGGAGTTTGATGTGGCTTCAAATCCCGAGTTTCTGAAAGAAGGCGCCGCCATCGAAGACTTCCTCAAGCCCGATCGCATAGTGGTTGGCGTGGAATCGGAGCGGGCCGAAGACATCATGCAAAAGGTTTATAAGCCTTTCCTGCTAAACGGCCACCCGATTATTTTTATGGATATTCCTTCGGCCGAAATGACCAAATACGCCGCTAATTCCATGCTGGCTACGAAAATCAGCTTTATGAACGACATTGCCAACCTGTGCGAGCTGATGGGGGCCGACGTGAACATGGTGCGCAAAGGCATTGGCAGTGACGCCCGCATTGGCAATAAATTCATTTATCCCGGCATTGGTTATGGCGGATCCTGTTTTCCGAAAGACGTAAAAGCCCTGATTAAAACCGCTTCGGAAAACGGTTACGAAATGCAGATATTAAAATCGGTAGAATCGGTGAACGAAAACCAGAAGTCGGTTTTATTTAATAAAATTACCAAACATTTCGAGGGCGACTTAGCCGGTAAAACTTTTGCTATCTGGGGATTATCTTTCAAGCCCAAAACCGATGACATGCGCGAAGCGCCTTCTTTGGTGATCATCGAAAAAATATTGGCCGCGGGCGGTAAGGTAAATGCCTACGATCCGGTTGCCATCAAAGAAGCCCGGCACATTCTCGGCGACCAGATTGCGTATGCCAAAGACCAGTATGATGCCTTAA
>JAQBNV010000413.1 GCA_028288395.1 Adhaeribacter sp.
AAAAATCTTAATACACCCGCAAAATCTAAGAATCTAAAAAAAACGGTGTAATCATAGAAATCAGGTTAAATCTGTGGTTAAAGACAGGTTAGCTGCTTTTAAAAACCTGTTGAAATTGGTATATTTAAACGTTTGATTAATTATAGGAGTAATAATAAATCTACATCTGCGGAATCTGAGAATCCGCGCAAATCTGCGATTTATGGCAACCGATACCACCGGCACCGTCGATTATTTTAACCTGGATGATTTACTTACCGAAGAACATAAGCTGGTGCGTCAAACCATGCGCGACTTCGTACGGCGGGAGATATCGCCTAATATTGAGCGCTGGGCGCAGGAAGCGCATTTTCCTAAAGAGATTGTCCGGAAATTTGGCGAAGTTGGCGCCTTTGGCCCCACTATTCCCGAGGCTTACGGCGGCGGCGGGCTGGATAATATCGCTTATGGCATCATTATGCAGGAGATAGAACGGGGTGATTCGGGCATGCGCTCTACGGCTTCGGTACAAGGTTCATTGGTGATGTATCCAATTTACCAATACGGTTCTGAAGAACAGCGCCACAAATATCTGCCGAGGCTGGCCAGTGGTGAGTTGTTGGGATGCTTTGGTCTAACAGAACCTGATTTTGGTTCTAACCCGGCCGGTATGCTCACTAATATCAAAGACCAGGGCAATTATTTTCTACTGAACGGGTCTAAAATGTGGATTTCGAATTCTCCGGAGTGTGATCTGGCTATTGTATGGGCGAAAAACGAAGATGGCCGGATCAAAGGTTTGATCGTGGAACGGGGTCTGGAAGGTTTTAGCACTCCTGAAATTCATAATAAATGGAGCTTGCGTGCCAGCACTACCGGCGAATTGGTTTTCGAAGACGTGAAAGTGCCCAAAGAAAACCTGCTGCCCAACGTGGAAGGCCTGCGTGGTCCGCTGGGCTGCCTCGATTCAGCCCGTTACGGCATTGCCTGGGGCGCCATTGGCGTCGCTATCGATTGCTACGAGTCGGCCCGCCAGTATGCCTTGCAACGTATCCAGTTCGATAAGCCCATTGCTTCTTTCCAGTTAATCCAGAAAAAGCTGGCCGAAATGCTGACCGAAATAACGAAAGCCCAGTTAATGGTCTGGCGATTAGGCGTACTCAAAAACGAGGGTAAAGCAACCACGCAGCAAATATCCATGGCTAAGCGGAACAGCGTGGAAATTGCGCTAAATATTGCCCGGGAAGCCCGCCAGATTCACGGCGGGATGGGTATAACCGGCGAATACTCTATTATGCGCCACATGATGAATCTTGAATCGGTGATAACCTACGAAGGTACCCACGATATTCATTTGCTCATTACCGGTGCGGATATAACTGGTATTTCGGCTTTTAAATAATGAGGCTAATATTTTTCTTTAATACTAAGTATTTTAGTAATTAATTTAATTTGTAAAGATTTTAGTTTTCAACCAGATTTATAGCCGCTTTTTGGACCCTTTTATTAGCCAAATGTGTTAACTTTATGATTCCAAAATTCATCTATTTGCATTACTTTAATTATGCGTGAAGAATATCTTACTGGTTCAGACGAACAAATGTCGCCGGCCGAAAAGGAAATAGACAAGGCTTTAAGGCCTTTAAGTTTCCATGATTTTACCGGCCAGTTCAAGATTGTAGAGAACCTCAAAATATTTGTACAGGCGGCCCGTCGCCGGGGCGAAGCCCTGGACCATGTGTTGCTGCACGGCCCGCCAGGCTTAGGCAAAACGACACTTTCTCATATCATTGCCTCGGAGCTGGATGCCAATATTAAAATGACCTCGGGCCCGGTGCTGGATAAGCCCAGCGATTTAGCGGGTTTGCTCACCAACCTGGAGCAGAACGATGTGTTGTTTATTGACGAGATTCACCGCTTGAACCCCATCGTGGAAGAATATTTGTACTCGGCCATGGAAGACTATAAAATCGACATTATGCTCGATTCCGGTCCGAATGCCCGTACTGTCCAAATCAGCCTGAATCCGTTTACCTTAATTGGTGCTACTACCCGTTCGGGGTTGCTAACCTCACCGTTGCGGGCGCGCTTTGGCATTAACTCCCGCCTCGAATATTACGATTCGGAGTTGCTTACCACCATTGTTAAAAGGTCGGCCGATATCTTGGGTACTCCCATTCTTGGGGATGCGGCTTTTGAGATTGCCCGCCGGAGCCGCGGAACGCCGCGGATTGCGAATAACTTGTTGCGCCGGACCCGCGATTTTGCCCAAATAAAAGGCGATGGTACCATTACCGTAGATATTGCCCAGTTTGCCCTGAATGCTTTAGACGTGGACCAAAACGGCCTCGACGAAATGGACAACCGGATACTGAATACCATTATCGATAAGTTTAAAGGAGGTCCGGTTGGCTTAAGCACCATTGCTACGGCCTGCGGCGAAGAAGCGGAAACCATCGAAGAAGTGTACGAGCCGTTCCTGATCCAGGAAGGCTATCTCAAACGAACGGCCCGGGGCCGCGAAGCCACCGAACTGGCCTACGTACATTTAGGTAAAATCCCGCCCCAAAAAATTGGTTCCTTGTTCGATACAACGGGTTAAATACCTGATTGCTAAAATACTTTAAATCTGCTGCATATCTAACACGCCAGGCATCCGATGCTTGGCGTTTCTTATTTTCGGAAAAATCTATCTGATAAGCAGATTTATTTTCCCGTACTTTTGTTCTGAAGCCTGCTACCGATTATTTAGTTTTGACTAATAGAGAAAAATATACCTATCTTATTAAACAAAAAGCTACGGAACTGGGCTTTATGTATTGCGGTATTTCTGAGGCGGCGTTTTTGGAAGAGGAAGCGCCGCGCCTCGAAAACTGGCTGAACCGGCAGATGCATGGTCAGATGCATTACATGGAAAACCACTTTGATAAGCGCCTGGACCCGCGCCTGCTCGTGCCGGGAGCTAAATCGGTAGTGTCGTTATTGCTGAATTATTACCCACCCGAAACGCTGTCCGAAAGTAAATACCAACTCTCGAAATATGCCTATGGTCAGGAT
>JAQBNV010000418.1 GCA_028288395.1 Adhaeribacter sp.
CCTACCGGGTTTAAGTTACATGCAGTATGGCCGCCTGTTCATGCGATTTGGTATAATATCTAACAACCACCACCCAGCACCCAGCTACTCCTTCTGGCTGGCACGGAAAAGTTTTTGTTTTTCATCTTTGCTCAGGCTTTCGTAACCGGAAGTAGATATTTTGTCCAGGATGATATCAATCTCATTTTGACTTGGTTTACCACTTGCTGCGGAATAGGAAGAAGTAGCAGTAGCCGGACTTTTGTAAGTGACCTTCATGCGCGGACGACGGGTAAACAGGCCAGACATATAATCCCAGGCACTATGCAGGGGCCGGCCCAAATCGCTGCCGTTCTTCAGTTGCCGGATAAAGATATAACCAAGTAAAGCCCCACCCAGGTGGGCCACATTACCGCCCGCATTGTCGCCTACCGCCCCCGAAACCGATAACAGCACCAGAAACCAGGCTATCCATTTTATTTTTACCGGGCCCAGCAGCAACAGGTTGAAAGTATAATCGGGTAATAAGGTAGCCGCGGCCACAATAATTGCCAGAACACTGGCCGAAGCGCCAATCATTTCGGCGCTGCCCCGCTGAATAAAAAAGGGCACAAAATTATAGAACAATAAATAAAGCAAGGCCCCGCTCAGGCCTCCCAGAATATAAAGGCTAACCAGCTTTTTGCTACCTAAATATTCCCGCACCAACATCCCAAACCAATAAAGATTAAGCATGTTGAAGATAATATGCAGCCAATCGCGGTGCGTAAAAAAGTAGGTAAAAAGCGTCCAGGGGTGGCGCAGCAACTCCATCGGCGCCGAAGGCAGCGAAAGCCAGCTCATAATCAGCCCAAAATAAGCCGTTCCGGATAACCACAAAATGGTGCGTAAAAGAATCAGAAAGACAAAAACCAGCACATTGATTAAGATCAATTGATTAAGGGCATTGTCGCGCCGGTCGAAGGCATTTTTTATATCGTTAAAAATACTGTTCATCGTTAATAAAACTTAGTTGTATTTTTTTCCCAAACCTTTAACAGGATAAAAGCAAAAAGCATCCCGCCGAGGTGGGCATAATGGGCTACATTGTCGCCCGGATTGCGCTGAATACCAGCATAAAGTTCGTAAGCCCCATAAAGCATTACAAAATATTTTGCTTTAATCGGGAAAGGAAAGAACAACAACATGAGCTCGGTGTTTGGAAATAACATGCCAAAAGCCATTAATATGCCAAAAACTGCGCCCGAAGCGCCCAACATCGGAATATTAATAAGGTCGTTGTACAGTTTTTTTACCGATTGAACGGTTGCCTGAACCATCGTGGGGTCAGCGGCATTTTGCCGGAACTGTTCTACGGCTTGTTCGTTGTACCGACCGGCCAGGTGCGCTTCCAGATAATTCCGGAAATTAATCGGACTTGGCTCGTTTATATAACTGATGGTGTCCTGTTCCAACTGGTGAAATTCGTAAGACCGCACGGCGGTAAACAACACACTGGCACCAAAACCGGTAATCAGGTAAAAAAGCAAAAAGCGTTGCGGTCCCCAGTGATACTCCAGCATTGGCCCGAAAATAAATAAACTAAACATGTTGCTGAACAGGTGACCCCAGCCCCCGTGCATAAACATGTGCGTCAGAAACTGGTAAGGCCGGAAATTAGTCGATCTAAAATCGTACAGCGCAAACATATTACCACTTCCAAAATAACTAAAAGCTATAAAAGCAACGAGGTTAATGATTAGGAGGTTCCTAACCATTGGCGTAATATTCATCATAGTTCTTTCAGAAAAAAATCAGTTCTTGCCCAGCAGATGCTGCAATTGGTTCATGTCCATCATAACCAGGGTTTTTTGGCCCGAAGGCGTATAATTGGGAACCTGGGTGGCAAAAAGTTTATCTACCAGGGCATTTATTTCCGGTTCGGCCATCCGGGTAACCAGCCGGGCAGCCACCCGCCGGGCCATGGCCCGCGCCAGGTTTTCTTTTTTATCCAACGCCAATACATCACGGTTGTTTTGGTATTGTTCGATTAATCCTTCAAAAAGTTCTTTTTCCCGGTGGGGGGGCACATCTGCCGGAATGGCATTTATTACAATGGTATTTTTACCAAAATCATTAAATACAAAGCCCAATGCCTTTAATTCATCGGCCAATTCCTGCACCACCGAAAAATCTCCGGGCGATAATTGCAGAACTTCCGGAAACAATAAAGTTTGGGAAAGGCCTTTGTTTTTTTGCAGCGCCGCACTAAACCTTTCGTATAAAATCCGTTCCTGGGCCGCTTGCTGGTCTACGATCATTATCCCGGATTTTACCTGTACCAGCAAATATTTATTATGGATTTGCATGGACTTACCACCCGGCGCGGCGGCAGGCTCCGGGGCCGCCGCAAATATTTCTTCGAGGCTGGCGCTAGTACTGGACTGGCTGGTGGTTTCGGGCCACGCCCGGGAGGCCCGGGGAGCCAAAAAAGCCGCCGCCTGGTTTTCGATAGAATCGTTCCGGGGGTCAGCTGCCTGCATCGCACTAAAAGCCGGGGTATTGGGCGGCGCCGGGTAATCAAAATCGGTCCGGATGGGACGCAGGGCCGCAAAGTTCACATCACCTTCAAAATCGAGAGAGGGCGCAATATTATTAAGCCCCAACGATTGTTTTACTGCCGACCGCACAATGGCGTAAACCGTTTTTTCGTCGTCGAATTTTATTTCGGTTTTGGTAGGGTGCACGTTAATGTCGATGCTTTGCGGGTCGATCTGCAAAAAAAGCACGTAAAACGGAAAACTTTCTTTGGGCAGCAACCCTTCGTAGGCTGTTAAAACTGCGTGGTTCAGGTAAGCATTGCGGATATACCGGTTATTCACAAAAAAAAAACTGCTCGCCCCGGGATTTTTTCGCAAATTCCGGTTTGCCTATGTAGCCACTTACCTTTACCATCGGGGTATTTTCTTCGCAGGCTGCCAACTGTTCTTTGTAACTTTTGCCAAACACCGCTACAATGCGCTGGCTTAATTTCGCCGCCGGCAGCTGAAAAACTTCCAGGTCGTTTTGGTACAGGGAAAAGGCAATATTGGGGTACGACAAGGCAATGCGCGTAAATTCATCCAGAATATGACGCATCTCCACTGCGTTGGATTTAAGAAAATTGCGCCGGGCCGGCACATTAAAAAACAAATTCTTCACGCACAGATTGGTACCGTCGGGCATGGCAACCGGCTCCTGCGACACTACTTCCGAGCCTTCTATTACGAGGCGGGTTCCGGTGTCGGCCTCGCGCCGCTTTGTTTTCAATTCTACCTGGGCTACGGCCGCAATAGAGGCCAGGGCTTCGCCCCGGAAACCCATGGTACGGATGCGGAACAAATCTTCGGTAGACTTTATTTTGGAAGTCGCGTGGCGCTCAAAACTCATCCGGGCATCTGTCTGCGACATACCCATGCCGTTATCCACCACCTGGATCAGCGCTTTACCAGCTTCCTTTACAATCAGTTGAATATTGGTAGCGGCTGCATCTACGGCATTTTCCACCAGTTCTTTTACCACCGAAGCCGGCCGTTGCACCACCTCGCCGGCGGCAATTTGGTTTGCCAGATACTCGGGTAATAAATTTATTATATCGGCCATTTGGGTTTAAAAGCTAACAGAAAAATCTATAAGAGCGAAACCAGAAAGCCCTTAATTTAGAGCAAAAGTACCCAATATTGAGGCTCCCTAATGTATGAGCATCAAATAAATTATGCGTATTATTGCAAGGTTATCAAAAGAGGCAAGCGTTTTGCATTGTTTGCCGATAACCGAAGCATAAACCGGTTTAAACCGAAAAGCACTTTATTTTGTTCTCTGAAAAAATCAGGAAAGAAATTCATTGGGCTGGTTTAGCAAAAATTGTTTAATTTTCGAGAACGGTCACGAACGGTTCGCGGGTGGGCAAGAAGGCTTTCCTTTTCGTTAAATCCGGTTGGTCGCCATAATGCTGCTTCTTGCAAAATTAGATTTTATTCTGACCTATTCAAAATACCTAAGTAGTTAAGTACGCATGCTGAAAGGCTTTAATATTATTTTATTCTTTTTAATGCTGGTAGGAGTTGGTTTAATTACCTCTTCTTCGCCATCCGAGGAGCGGGTTGTTACGGTGGCCGAAAACCTTTGGGTTGATAGCGTTTTCACCTC
>JAQBNV010000426.1 GCA_028288395.1 Adhaeribacter sp.
CGAAACTGGGCGCAAAAAGCAATGGAGGGTGAATTAGTTTTGGCAGCAAAGAATTGATTATTTAATAAATTTGTTCTAATTTTCAGGAAGTTATCAGGTCGGTAAAATATATTTATGCTGTTTTGGATCGACCGCCGGGCCAGATACTTTAGCTGGTAATCTTTACCTTTTATTATCTTTTGTAAAACCAACCGTCACCATGAATAAGACAGATGTTCTCCGCCCCGAAGAAATAGCGCCCCTCTCCAGCCTGGATGTTTGGGAAGATGATTTGCTGGCCCGTTATCCCGAGCCGGAAAAGAAAGCCCAGGAAGAATACCGCAATTACGATAAACCTGCCCGGGACACCGTCCGCGAGTTTTACCGCCTGAACCACCAGTTCCAGACCTATGATTTTGTGCAGGAGAAGAAAGCGGAATTCTTGCGGTTCGATAAAAAAGAGCTGCCGGTTTGGGAAGCTTTTGATTACCTGAATACACTGGTAGATGACTCTGACCCTGATATTGAACTCGACCAGTTACAGCATTTGCTGCAAACTTCGGAAGCCATCCGGGCCGACGGGCATCCCGACTGGTTTGTGCTAACCGGCCTGATGCACGACGTAGGTAAAGTACTTTGTTTGTTTGGAGAGCCGCAGTGGGCAGTAGTTGGCGATACTTTTCCGGTGGGTTGCCAGTTCTCCGATAAAATTGTTTACCCGGAGTTATTCCAATTAAATCCGGATTCCAGGGACGAGCGCTACAATACCAAGTATGGGGTTTACGAGCCAAATTGCGGACTGCGCAACGTGCACATGTCGTGGGGCCACGACGAGTACCTGTACCACATGATGAAAGATTATTTGCCCGAGCCGGCGTTGTACATGATTCGGTATCACTCCTTTTACGCCCAGCACCGCGAACACGCCTACGAGCATCTGCTTGACGATCACGATCGCGAAATGTTCGAATGGGTAAAGAAGTTTAATCCTTACGATCTTTATTCTAAAAGCCCTAAGCCACCGGTAGTGGCCGAACTGAAACCTTACTACTCGGCATTGCTGGCCAAATACCTGCCGCCCGTTATTCGGCTATAATACAGGCCCGCGGCTAAAATAAAGATTGACGTTGGCTTAGCGTATTTAGTGCCATATTAGATTGTCATGGCGATTAATGTAATCCTGGGACTAATATTAGTAGGCTTAGGTTTTATGGTTGAAAAATATCCTGACCTGATAGCTGGGTATAATACCATGCCAAAAGCCCAAAAAGAAAAGTTCAATAGCAGCGGCTATTCTTTAATGATGAAGAAGTCTTTTATGTTGGTCGGGCTGGTAATAATGCTTTTGGGAATGTTTATTAAAATTTATTGGCCGACTGGATTTTTATTTTCGGTATTAATGCCTCTTTTGGGTTTGGTTTTATTTCTGAACTTAAAATCACCGCAATTTAAATAATTTGGTAAGCAGCAGCGGAAAAAGGCATATAAATAAGGGTGATGAATAGTTGCTAAAGTGCCCTGTATAAAGCAACAGCCAATATTTATCCTATAAACCCCTGAACAGGTAAGCCATACCATTAGCCGGTATGGCTTACCTGTTTTAAGGCGCCACGTTGCCAGGAAGGCGAAAAGTTACAGATCTGAGCTTTAGGGCGAGTGCCGGTAATCCTGTAAAGTAATCAATCTGGTTTATGCCGGAAGCAGGAAACAGGTTATTTGGCAGACGTTAACGTAGCAGCCGGGTATAGCAGCAGGTAGTATATTTAAATAAATTAAAAAGGAAACCGGGTTAGGGCTTCCGGTTAAAGTACAAATTAAGTATTTTAAGAACCAGCGGCTGGAGAGGGTAACGCCATTCGCGGGTATATTTCCGCCGCTTACCGAAATAGTAAGCCCTGTTACCTAAAGCCAATTGCTGGCTTCGGCCTTATGGCGTACATTTAGATAAATTAATTATTAAAGAAAATGCAAAATACACCATCCTCCCGGTCTAATTCCGGAAAAGTAATGGCCGGGTTTATATTGATTTCTGTGGGTTCGATTCTTTTACTTAATCGGTTAGACTTTTTTTTATTTCCAGGTTGGCTTTTCAGCTGGCCCATGATTTTGATTGTGGTAGGCCTGTTTATTGGCGCCAAACACCAATACCGCAATCCGGCCTGGTTTATTCTGGTGGCAATCGGAACGGTTTTCCTGATCGAACGCTTTTACCCGGTAATTAACGCCAGCCGGTATATCTGGCCTATCCTTTTTATTGTCTTTGGCATATACATGATTTTCGGACGAAACCGACGCCCCCGTTACCCTGCCCTGCCAAATCCAGACGGCTTTAACCCGGCACGACCCCCATTTGGCCCGGGTAATTTTACGGGTACCCCTGCTTCGCCGGATGCACCACTTACCAGCACTGGCCCTATAGCGGGCGCTCCGTTTACTGGCAGTTATAACAACCCTGCTGGTGCGGCTAATAATTTCAACTCGTCGGCTTTTTCGAGCGATTACCTCAGTTCTACTTCGGTTTTTGGAGGTGTTAAAAAAAATATCATCTCTAAAAACTTCCAGGGCGGCGAAATTATTACCTTTTTGGGTGGGGCCGAAATAAACCTGAGCCAGGCCGATATTCAGGGTCGGGTAATATTGGATATTACCCAGGTACTAGGCGGTACCAAAATTATTGTGCCGCCGCACTGGGATGTTATATCAGAAGTAGCCGCAGTATTCGGCGGGGTAGAGGATAAACGCTTTCTGCAATCCGGCGTGGTAGATCATAATAAAGCGCTGATTATCAGAGGGACTTCGCTTTTAGGTGGCATCGATATTCGCAGTTATTGAGGGCGGAACGGCTTTTACGCCGGTTTACTTCATCTGTTTTAATTTATTAGGACTTACGAAAAGCTGTCCTTACCGCGTCTTTTGACCGGTAAGTTGTTAGTCCAAGTTATTAGTCATAAAACACAACAACGGCTCTTTTAAACTTTAGTACGGTATTTTGGCAAAAGTCTAATTAAATAGAAATAAGTCCTGAAAATAATTGCGGCGGACTAATCTCATCTATTTTCATTCCGAAGAGGAGATGGCCGCCCCCACTTATTACCCGTTAGTAGCCGAATAAAATCTTTGTGCTTTGGTCCAATCTCCTTTTGCCCTGAATAAATTTCGCCTGTATTTTTTTAGCAGTTGGCTAGCATGGGCCTTGCTCCATTTTGGAGTGCTTTACCGTTTTAACCTATCCTACGAAACCGCTCTGATCGACAGCCTGATTAGCAATGCCCTGCTGGCTGCGGCCTGTTGGTTTATCAGCAGCAATCTCCAATACTACCGGCCCGGGCAAGCTCGCCTGCTTTATTTCGGCATTTGGTGTTTGTTGCTCAGCGGTTTGTGGTTGTTGGTTTTGCAATGGGTGCTGCCATCAGTAATAGAAGGAGAACCTAATTACCCCGAATTTCTGACCAAGTCGCTGCCCGTACGTTTTGGTTTTGGTTTTTTAACTATTGGGTGGATGGTTCTGTTGAGTGTATTGTGGTATAGCCAGCAGGATCAGCTCCAGAGCGAACAGCGGCAGGCCGATGCCGAAAGACTGGCCCGCGAAGCCGAATTATTTAAATTGCGTCAGCAGTTGCAACCCCATTTCTTATTTAACAGCCTGAACTCGGTAAACGCGCTGATCGGCAGCCGCCCCCAGGAAGC
>JAQBNV010000428.1 GCA_028288395.1 Adhaeribacter sp.
ATCAAATTTGATAAAGGCATTTATTTTTATTCCTGCGGCTTTTCCTCTTCAGATTCTTTTGCCGGAATAGGTGTTAATTCTTCCAGGCTACCGAGTTCATCATCTACTTTTTTAGCGGCCCGCATCAAACTGCTGGCAAAAATAAATTCTCTTAATTCGGGTACCGTAGTATCCATAATATTTTCGCGGCCACCTTCCCACATTTTATTGCCCTTGTGCAAAAACATAATATTATCTCCGATTTCCATAACCGAGTTCATATCGTGGGTTACAATAATGGTGGTAATATCGTACTCCTGGGTCAACTCGTAAATCAGTTCGTCTATTTTAATAGCCGTTAGCGGATCGAGGCCGGAGTTGGGCTCATCGCAAAACAAATAGCGGGAACTCGGAGAGATAGCCCGGGCAATTCCAACCCGCTTTTTCATACCCCCACTAATCTCAGAAGGCATTTTTTTACCGGCATTTTCCAGCCCCACCCTTTTAAGGCAAAATTCTACCCGCTCGCGACGCTCCTCTTTTGTCATTTTGGTTAGCATGCGCAACGGGAACTCTACGTTTTCTTCTACATTCATCGAGTCGAACAAAGCACTGCCCTGAAACAGCATGCCTATTTTGCGGCGGATTTCCTGCTTTAAATCAAGCTTATTATTTGTAAAAACTTTACCATCGTAGGTAATACTGCCCAAATCGGGTTTAACTAAGCCCACAATGCACTGCAGCAGCACACTTTTGCCGGTTCCGCTGGCTCCCAGCAGCAAGTTGGTTTTACCGGACTCAAAAATCCCCGAGATGCCGTTCAAAATCTTCACCCCGTTAAAAGACTTTTGTATGTTATGTATTTCAATCATTTTTATTCTTGGCCTTTTGCAATTAATAGTAATTTGGGATATTTTATTTTATCCGCATATTAAATTAAGAAATCTTTCCGACTACCTGACCAGCTTTATTCCTTAGATCTACTACTTTTTATAATAACAAGCCCGCACATACGTAATCCGCAATTAAAACAGCAATAATACTGTTGGTAACAGCGCTGGTACTGGCAGCACCCACTTCCAAAGCCCCACCTTTGGTATTGTAACCCAAAAACGAAGAAATAGAAGAAATTAAAAAAGCAAAAACAAAAGACTTAATCAGGGCGAAAACAATATTATACGGAATGAATTCGCTGCGCAAACCTTCGATATATTCCTGGGCCGATATAACACCGCTTAACGTGCCGGCCAGGTACCCACCCGAAATAGAAAGGGTCATGGCAACTATTACGAGTAACGGAAACATAAGCAGGGACGCTATGATTTTTGGTAGCACCAGGTATGAAGCCGAATTTATACCCATCACTTCTAATGCATCAATTTGTTCGGTAATGCGCATAGTACCCAAGCCACCCGCAATATTTGAACCGACCTTTCCGGCCAGTACAATACAGGTAATGGTTGGAGCAAGTTCCAGGATGGTCATTTCCCGAACCATAAAACCTATGGTAGACCGGGGAATAAGGGCACTGGTAAGGTTATAAGAAATCTGCACGCAGGTTACCGCCCCGATAAAGGTGGATACAATGGCTACGATTACCACCGAATTTATACCTATTAAAACGGCTTCATCCAGCGTCCGGTTAGTTAAGATCCGAACCGATTCTCCCCGCCGGATGAGGGTATTCAGAAAAAGTAAATATCTACCTAAGGTTTTCATATAGGGTTTTACGAATTAAACTAAAATACCGGTGTCTATCCGGTTATGACGTATATTACGGTTAAAATCATTAAACAACCTAAATAATATGAAAAAATATATATTGGTGACAGGTGGTACAAAAGGCATTGGCCGGGCTATAATCGAGAAATTTGCGGCGGATGGTTTTCATATTATAACCTGCGCCAGAAACGAACGTGATTTAAAAACCCTTAAATTAGAAATAGAACAAAAATATACATTTTCAAAAGTTTTTTACCAGGCTACCGACATAAGCGATCCGCTGGCGGTTGAGGCATTTTTAAACTATGTCCGATCGCTAAAGGTAAAGATAGATGTATTGGTGAATAATGCCGGTGTTTTTATTCCGGGTAAAATAACAGAAGAAGATAATTCAGCCTTACAGTTTATGCTGGAGAACCACCTGCTTAGCGCTTATCGCATTACCAAAGGGTTAGTAGCCGATATGATGAAAAGAAAAAGCGGGCATATATTTATGATGTGTTCTACGGCCAGCATTACCCCCTATACCAATGGCGGGTCGTATTGTGTTGCCAAGTATGCGTTGTTCGGGATGACCAAAGTTTTACGCGAAGAGTTAAAAAATCATAATGTAAAAGTAACGGCTATTTTACCGGGAGCTACCTTAACTGCTAGCTGGGAAGGTGTAGATTTGCCGCCCGAGCGTTTTATGAAACCGGAAGATGTAGCCAGCGCCATCTGTAATGCGTATTATATGTCAGCGAGTACGGTGGTAGAAGAAATCCTGATTCGGCCCCAGTTAGGTGATATATAAAGCGAAAGGGCTTGCAATTTTAATAGTTGAAAATTATCTAATATAACTCACCCCGTAATATATTTAAAGTAATTGAAGTCTATTTAG
The DNA here is from genome assembly GCA_028288395.1 of Adhaeribacter sp. GTDB lineage: Bacteria > Bacteroidota > Bacteroidia > Cytophagales > Hymenobacteraceae > Adhaeribacter. Next base: position 2,582 of record JAQBNV010000428.1, read on the forward strand.
CCGAAATAAAGCTTTTTACCGTTAGTAAAATTTACTTTAAATTTGTGTAGTAGTTATTTTATTTAAAAGAAAGGTAATATTAAAATTAAGTATGTTATTAATAATCAGTTTGATAACCAATTTGAGTTAAACTTTAAGTTTACTGCTAAATAAAGTTTTATTTTAGATTTTGCAGAGTGAAATAGTTTAAAGGCTGAATTGCTATCATTAATATAAATCATAAAAATTAAAAAATTATCGATGAATCTGGAAAACAAATTAGCCGTGGTAACGGGGGTAAGTTCTGGAATAGGTTTAGCGACTGCTGAATTCTTGCTGGAAAAAGGAGCCATTGTAGCGGGTTGGGGCAGGCGCTCCGGCCCGATTAATCATCCCAATTTTTTCTTTACCGAAGTGGATGTCCGGAAACAGGAGGCGGTAGAAAGAGCGCACCTGGCGACCATCCAGCAGGCTGGTAAAGAAGTTTCGGTACTCGTAAATAATGCTGGTTTAGGCAAGCAAGGTTTACTCGAAGATATTTCGGTGGAAGACTGGCACCTAATGTTTGATACCAACGTGAACGGCCTGTATTATTGCACACGGGCGGTTTTGCCAGCTATGAAGCAACAACAGGAAGGCCACATGGTTAATATTGCTTCCCTGGCGGGCTTAACCGGTAGTGAAAAGTTAACGGGCTATTGTGCCACCAAATTTGCCGTGCGGGGTTTTTCGCAAGCCTTGTTTAAAGAGGTGCGTGATTTTGGCATAAAGGTAACCTGTATTTATCCTGGTTCGGTCAATACCAACTTTTTTGGCGATTTTGAGAATGCCACCGCGCCCGAAAACATGATGCAGCCCGCCGATATTGCTTCTACCATCCTGCATGTATTGCAGTCACCGCCCAATTACCATCACGTAGATATTGAGGTGCGCCCTTTACAACCCAAAGGAAAACCACAAGGCCGGAAATAATTAATCTTTATCTTTGCACGTTTTAAAAGTAACAGTATCCGGAATAAATTTTGAATGTCGGTAGAAGTTAAAGGTCTTACAAAGCTTTTTGGAAGTCAACGTGCGGTTGATAATATTTCCTTCCGGGTAAATAAAGGGCAGATTCTTGGTTTTCTGGGTCCTAACGGCGCGGGTAAATCTACCACCATGAAAATGGCTACCTGTTATTTGCCCCCCACAGCCGGTACCATCCTGGTAAATGGTTACGATGTAAACATCGATCCAATGGCCGTCCGACGGCAGGTAGGCTATTTACCCGAGCACAATCCACTTTACCTGGACATGTACGTAAAAGAATATCTGCATTTCGCCGGCACTATCAATGGCTTGAAAGGCAGGAATTTAAAAGAGCGGGTAAGTGAAATGGTGAATTTGTGTGGCTTAACCGTGGAGCAAGGCAAAAAAATAGGCGCTCTCTCCAAAGGTTACCGGCAGCGGGTAGGGTTAGCCCAAGCCCTCATTCACGATCCGGAAGTACTGATTCTCGATGAACCCACCACCGGTCTCGACCCGAACCAGTTAAGTGAAATCCGGAGCTTAATCAAAAACATTGGCCGGGAGAAAACCGTCATATTCTCGACCCATATTATGCAGGAAGTTACCGCCATCTGCGATCGCGTGGTTATTATTAACCAAGGCCAGGTAGTTGCCGATGCCGGAGTAGGGGCACTGGAAAACCTGAATAAAAGCGAAACGCTCACGATTGCGGAATTCGAAATCCCAATTGATACGGAGTTGTTTTCGGCTATCCCGGCTATTACCTCCGTCGAATCCCTGCTGGGTAATAAATATCGTCTGCATTCCAAGCCGGGCCAGGATGTGCGCGCCGCAATTTTTACGCTGGCCGCCAATCAGCAATGGCAACTGGTGGGGCTGCGCCAGGAAGAGAACTCACTCGAACAAATATTTAAAGAGTTAACGCGTAAATAAATTAGAAATTAAAAATTAGTCATTAGAAAATATGAAATAGGTTTTGAACCAGATGCAAGGGAACAAACCAATCAATTCTCATTCATAATTTCTGATTCATAATTCAAAAACTATGTTTGCAATTCTGCAAAAAGAAATAAACAGTTTTCTTAATTCTATGATTGCCTACGTAGTTATTGGGGTTTTCCTGGTAGCCATTGGGTTGTTTATGTGGGTTTTTCCTGAAACAAGTGTGCTGGAATACGGCTACGCCGATATGCAGACCTTATTTAACATGGCACCCTGGGTTTTCCTGTTTTTGATTCCGGCCATAACCATGCGCAGCTTTTCCGAAGAGAAGAAAGGAGGCACCCTTGAGTTTTTATTAACCAAACCTATCAGCGATTTGCAGCTGATACTGGGAAAATATTTTGCCTGCTTACTTTTGGTTTTACTCGCCCTGGTGCCAACCCTCCTGTATTATTATAGTGTATATTCGTTAGGTAACCCGGTGGGTAATATCGATTCGGCGGCTGTAACAGGCTCTTATATTGGGCTTATTTTTCTGGCGGCTATATTTACGGCCGTTGGTATTTTTGCTTCGGCGCTCACCGAAAATCAGATTATCGCTTTTATCCTGTCCGTATTCTTTTGTTTCCTGTTTTACATTGGTTTCGATTATATTGCTTCGGTAGATATGAGTAATCATATCTCTTATATAATCAGTTCGTTAGGTATTGCCTTCCATTATAATGCTTTAAGTAAAGGATTGATAGATTCCCGTGATATTTTGTATTTTATGAGTGTAATTGGGTTGTTTCTACTCGCAACTAAATTAATCCTGGAGAGTCGGAAATGGTAGCAGAAAACAAACCCACCTCCCGAAAAAACAAAGATATTTTTCGCTTTCTGATAGCCGTAGGCATTATACTGCTGCTGAATATCTTGCTAATTAATAGATATTTCCGGCTCGATTTAACCCAGGACAAACGGTATTCTATTGCTCCGGTTACAAAGAAATTACTGGCTAATTTAAAAGACGACATTACCGTAGATGTTTACTTGTCCGGCGATTTTCCAGCCCGTTTTAAACGCCTGCAAGGCGCCGTCCGCGAAACTCTGGAAGAATTCCGGGTTTATTCAGATGATCGGATATCCTTTAATTTTATTGATCCTAGTGGTAGCACCGATCCGGAAAAACGGAATGCCTATTACCAGCAACTGGTGGCAAAAGGGCTGCAGCCTACCAATTTGGTTTCGGCGGAAGGTGATAAAAAAGTGGAGAAACTCATTTTTCCCGGGGGCATTGTTTCGGGTAAAGGAAAAGAAGTACCGGTTCTATTCCTGAAAGGCAACCAGGCGGCCTCGGCCGATGAACAACTAAACCAATCGATTGAGGGGCTGGAATTTGAGCTGGCGGCGGCTATCCGGGAGCTAACCCAGACGCAGCGAAAGCGCATTGGCTATATCGAAGGCCACGGCGAACTAAGTATGCTGGAAACCACGGATTTTATCTCTACGCTGCAAAAGAACTATAATGTGTTTCGGGTAGATTTAAAGAAAGTACCGGACTTAAAAGCGCTGGATGCGGTTATCATAGCCAAACCTTTACTTAAGTATGCCGAGGCCGAAAAATATAAGCTCGACCAGTTTATAGTAGGTGGCGGCAAAGCTTTGTTTTTAATTGACCCGGTTAATATTTCGCTGGACAGTATCCGGACGGCTGGTACCGTGGCTTTCCCGCTTGAACTAAATTTGCAGGATTTGCTTTTTACCTACGGCGTACGCCTGAACGGAAACCTGGTACAGGATTTAAATGCCGGTCAGATTCCAATGGTAGTAGGTATGCTGGGCAACCAGCCGCAAACGCAACTCATGAACTGGCGGTACTATCCCATCATAAACGGTTTTAGCCAGCACCCCATCACCCGCAACCTGGATGCGTTATACGGTAAGTTTGTAAGTAATATTGATTCGGTGCGGGCCCGGAATATTCGTAAAACGCCTTTAATCGCTACGTCACCTTACTCTCGGGTGGTACAAACCCCGGTAAATGTGGCCCTGAATGAAGCCCGGCAACCGGCCAATCCGCAACAATTTAATGCTGGTCCGCAGGTGGTGGCCTATTTGCTGGAGGGCCAGTTTTCATCAGTATTCCGGAACCGGCCTTTACCGGCGGGTGTAGTGGCTGCCTCCGTACAGAATCAAGCCCGGCCCTCGCGCCTGGTAGTAGTCGCCGACGGGGATCTAATCCGCAACGAAGTTAACCCCAAAACGAACCAGCCTTACCGCCTCGGCTTAGACCGTTTTTCCGGCGCTACCTACGCCAATAAAGATTTTGCCACCAATGCCGTTGATTATTTATTAGACGAAAATAACCTGATAAATCTGCGGGCGAAAGAAATTGTGCTGCGCCCCCTGGACCGGCTGAAGGCCCAAGAAGAAAAAAGAAAATGGCAGGGAATAAACCTGGTATTGCCACTGGTCTTGCTCGTAGGCTTTGGTTTTCTGCGCTTATACCTGCGGAAACGGAAATACGCCGGCGCCTGATTCGCGGCTAGCGAATAAGTTTTCTTAAAGTTTATTTTAAATATTCTGTAAATTAACCTAATTTGCTACACCAATAAGCGGCAAAAGTAAGGTTGTTTTCCTGCTCTAGCGGTTTTAATAAGAATTGCCCTCCAAAGATTAATTTAAAAATATAAAGATAGTTCGGAATGAAATTTATTGTATCGTCTTCGGCATTACTAAAACAGCTTCAGAGCATTAATGGCGTTATTACTACCAACCCGGTAGTGCCCATTCTGGAAAATTTTCTCTTCGAAATCAACGAAGGAACCTTAACCATTACGGCCAGCGACCTGGAAACTTCTATGATTACCGAAATGCACGTAGAGGCGAAAGAAAACGGCCGTATAGCTGCGCCAGCCCGTATTTTGCTGGATACGCTTAAAAACTTACCAGACCAGCCGGTTACTTTTACCATTGATGAAGAAACGTATACCATCGAATTAAGCTCCGCCAACGGCCGTTACAAACTTTCGGGCGAAAATGCCACCGATTTCCCGCGCGTACCGGTTGTTAAAAGCAGTAACTCCATCGAAATTCCTTCTAATTTACTCGCCCGTGCCATTAATAAAACCATTTTTGCCGTTAGCACCGACGAATTGCGGCCGGCCATGACGGGTATTTTTGTGCAGCTAAACGAGAACAACATTACGTTTGTAGCTACTGATGGCCACCGCTTGCTGCGTTACCGCCGGTTTGATGTTTCTACGGGAAATACCACTTCCATCATCATCCCGCGCAAAGCCTTTACTTTGTTAAAAGCCACGCTGCCCGCCGAGCCAACCACGGTACGGGTAGAATTTAATACCTCCAATGCTTTTTTCAGCTTCGAACACATTCGCATGGTTTGCCGGTTAATTGATGAGCGCTATCCTGATTACGAAAATGTGATTCCGGTTCAGAACCCGAATAAATTGGTAATTGACCGTTATGATTTACTAAGTTCTGTAAAACGGATTTCTATCTATTCAAATAAAACTACGCACCAGGTGCGCTTGCGCATTGCCGGCAGCGAGCTGCACGTTTCAGCCGAAGATTTGGATTTCTCGAACGAAGCCAACGAAAGACTTACCTGCCAGTACGATGGGGAAGACATGGAAATTGGTTTTAACGCCCGTTTCCTGCTGGAGATGCTGAACAATATCGACTCCGACGAAGTAACCCTGGAGTTATCAACTCCTAACCGGGCCGGTTTACTGATGCCTTCTACAAATGACGATAACGAAAATATTCTGATGCTGGTGATGCCGGTGATGCTGAATAACTACGTTTAAGGTTTTAAACCGAAAGAATGTGTACAAAAGGGAATCGGCAGGTTCCCTTTTTTGTGTTCGGTCTGCTGGTTTTCCCCGCCATTTACTTTACCTTTGCCCCGGATAAAACAACCCTATTGAAATGAAGAAATCGGAGATATATTTTAGTATAGCCCTGGACGATAATAATATTCCGGAAGCCATTAGCTGGCGCGCCACCGATGCCGGAGAACAGATTCATTTTGCCAAAGCCATTAATATTGCCCTATGGGATCGGAACCAGGAAGGCACCATGAAAATGGACCTCTGGACAAAAGATATGCCCGTAGACGAAATGAAACATTTTTGCCTCGATACTATTGGCTCAATGGCCCAAACCCTTCTTACTGCTACCGGCGACGAAGTTATGGTAGCTAAAATGCGGCAACTTTGCCAGGATATAAGCAAACACCTGGAAGAAGACGAAACCCAGCCTTCTTAAAATATTGAAATAACCGACCTGGCTGAAGCTAAAAAACAAAAGGCCTTACTTTATAAAAGTAAGGCCTTTTGTTTTTTATATAATTGTTTTATTTAGAATCGTTGGCAGAAATAACAGTCGTGTTTTTCTTAACCGGTACTACCTTTTTACCAATAGGTAAGCTGGTTTTGTCTTCTCTGGCTGCCGTGGCAGATTCAGTGCCAATCTGGGCGGCGAAGTCTTTATCAAATCTGTAGTATTTATTACGGGCACCATAATACATACTGTATTGATCGGAACTCAGGAAGTTTTCTAATTCCACATCCCGTTCTTTACAAACCCCCAGGCAGTTTTTATCTACCAGGGCCGGATTGCTGGCAAATTTCTTCTCAATTTCCATCATCTTGTTAACCTTATCCTGGTTAATAGCCCGCAAGCGGGTAGCTTGGAAATTATTCAGCTTTAATTCCCGGATCATCTGGTCGGATAGCCGGGTGGCCCTTTCGGTAGCTGTTATGGTCTTATTTTCCTGCGCCATGGCACTAAACGCCGAAGCAAAAACCAGGCAGGACATTACAATTATCTTTTTCATATCTTTATCTTAGTTTAGCCCTATTAGCGTATGGTCCTTAAAAACAACTTTTAAAGTATAAAAGTTGCTTGTGATAAAGGTATACGAAATATAATGCCAGAATAGCTAGAAAATAAAAAGTAAAAATTT
>JAQBNV010000431.1 GCA_028288395.1 Adhaeribacter sp.
TATTCTTTTCCCGTATAAAAAGCTTAGCATATAATAATCCATTTAAATAAATTCAAGAGAACTTCATCATAAATTCCGGGAATAAATATCCTTTAAATATATGGTCGGAAGGAAGAATTAGGCAGAATATTCTGGGCCAGGGTTTCTCAGAGGAAGCAAACCTTAAAAATTACTTTTTATTTATCCGGAAACCATCGGTAATAGTTGGACCCCTTAATTCCAGCCCTTTAACTACCAGGTAGCTGCACGGAATTGGGGCATCCCAACATATAAAACCTTTTGTAGGTTTCCAGATGCTTATGCTAGCTAAATTAATCTTTTCTAAAGATGGCACCGGGGGATTTTCCGGATAAATAAACCGTGCTTTTAGAATATCGGGTTGGTATCGAACGAAATGAATGGGATCCCTTAATAAATTTAATCCTAAACCGCTTAAAATTACCAGCACCCCTACGGCTATACCTTTTTTTCTGTTGGATAAAAGCTCTTCCAGCATAATAAATACCGGAATAAAAAAACTTAAATAAATAAACACTAATCCAAAACGCAGACTAGGTGCTGAATACAGCCAGAAGGCAAATCCCAAGAATTGAATTAACCAAAGGGCCAAAATCTTTTCATAATTCTCATCCGTTAACCGCTTATGGCGTAGCCTTCGCCCTAAAAAAATCATCAGAAAGGGCGAGCACGCCGCCCCTATTATAATTACTTTATAAACCATTGAATGATAAGAAAACCAGGTAGGAAACCACTGTAAAAAGGGAATTTGTAATATCCGTTGCCAGTCATGCTCCCCTTCAATCGCAAATGCTTTGATCATATTCTTTTCCGCTATGGCTATCACCAGCGGAATCTTCCAGTCAAAAGAAAAAATGTCGATGGCCGGAAAGGGGAAAATCAAATAGCCTGTTTGAATAACATTATGGGCAAACCAAGGACCCATAATAAATATAAATGCGCCTGTTATAAGCAATATCCACTGTTTATTTATTTTAATCTGGCGGAAATAAATCAGGTATAATAATATTCCGGCTACCGGCAAAACAGATAATTTTATGGTAATAGCCGTAAAAATGAACAGCATAATAGCCAAAGCGTTAAATCCAGAGTCTTTTTTCTCCGGATTAACGGTGTAAAACAGCAGGTTGGTAAAAATGAGAGCCAAAAAAATCATAGCCGCTATGTCGGGTGTAGGCGACGAAATCCAACTACTAAAAAAATGCAGCAGTAAACAGAATAAGGCTACCGGAAACAAGCTGTAAACGATTTTGCCATTTTTCTGAATGGTTTCCCGTAAAAGCATATTTATAGCCGTTCCGCCCAGTAATAAAAATAAATAACTATTAAGCGCATAAACGGGTTGTTTAAATAAATCAGCTACACTGAAAAATGCCGACCATAAAAAGAAGTTGGAATGAAAGCCAATATGCGTAAGGAGATTGCCAATACCCGGAATGACCGGATAACTTTGCATCCATTTAATACTTTGAATATGATAAAACCGGCTATCTATATTTTTTACCACCAAGGTATTCAGGTAGAGTAAATCCAGGATAAAAATAAAGCCGAGTACTAACCAGACAGTGTAATAAAGTTTTGAATACCCCCAGAACTGCCGGAAAAAAACTTTGTAAACAGAAGAATGGAAGAAACTATAAATTAATATTATTAACAGCAGGCTTATATGGGTGATAATATTGATTGGTGCAAAAAGGTTATATATTGATAAATATCCGGCTAAAATACTTAAGCCTACCAGGCTTAACATGTAAACCGGCGGGTGCGTGGTTTCCCAGGCGAATATTTTTCTGGTTACGTTAAAAAGGATTAAACCTAAGCTGCAACTAGAGCAAAATATATAAACCCACACGATAAAAACAAAAACCATAATTATTCATCCTTTAATTTCCGCTCTGAAGATGGCAGGGAAGGTAACATAACATAAAAAATATTGAAGGCGCAAATTACTATTTTACTATTATCCTGAATTTAAAAATATACCCGCCTTTTTTTATTGGCTAAACGCTTTTAAATTACTACCTAATAGTAGTCACAGGAATCGAAAATATACTTTGGTTCCTTGTTAAAGTGATTTTAAAATAATAAAGAATAAATTAACCCCCTAAAAACACAATTTACCTTAAAACCAGCAGAAGCTGCTATTCAGGCTACCCAACAGAAAGCCACCGAACTGGGGGTTAAAATGAATATTGCTATCGGAGATGCCGGCGCTAATTTAACCGCTTTTGCCCGCATGGACGGGGCTTGGCTGGGTTCCGTTGATATTGCTACTAAAAAGGCAAAAACAGCCCGGTTCTTCGATATGAATACCGGGTAAATTGGAAAACTTTCCAGCCGGGCGGCGCCCTTTATAACATCGAACACTCTAATGCCGGTTTGATTACTTTTCCGGGGTATTCCTATCCGGAACGGCGCGAATGAAATTATCGGGGCTATTGGAGTTTCGGGTGATACCGTGGAAAATGATCATGCAGTAGCCGAAGCCGGCATCCAGGGAATTAGTTAAATATTGTAGATTTTAAACTAAAGTAGAGCCGCCACTTTTGGCAGCTCTACTTTATACAACTAAAATGAAGATTAGAAAAAATGCAACCGGCTAACTGCTGATTGTCTATTTTCTAATACACCAGCGTAATTGAATGCTGTCCACAAGAATCAGATAGGGTCGGCATTTTTACTTTTCTGCCTTGAGGATTTTTAAAATACACGTTTTCTAATAGGATTTTTGGGGTTATCGGCCTGAAATATTCACCAAATAATTTGTCATTCAGGCATGTTGAGGGCAGTTTCCGTAAACCAGGCTACCCCATGGGCAGCAATATTGGCTGGTATTTCGTGCTCTCCTTCAAATTCCTGGTAGTTTACGCGCAGGCCCTGGCGCTGCAGTTGGGGAACAATCCGCCGGCTGCAGGGCTCAATTGGCAATATCTGATCATGAATGCCATGCGAAATAAATACGGCGGGCTTTCCGTTCTTTTCGAGGGTGTGCGCAAATCCTGGCGAAAAAGCGATAATATGGGTAAACAAGTCACCATTGGTTAAACCTAAACACAAGGCATAAGAAGCACCATCAGAAAAACCGCCAATGGCCAAGCGGGAGGTATCTATCACATAATGGTCGAAGGCCTGCACGAGCGCCTGATCGATAAATATAACATCCGGACCAAACTGCCTGCCCGATATTATATCCCAGGAAGA
>JAQBNV010000490.1 GCA_028288395.1 Adhaeribacter sp.
GGCAGCCGGCACAACGGTTACTTTTCAAAACTAAAAACACTACTTTCTAAAAATTGGGATGCAAGGCTGATTGACGCTATAAAAACCAGAAGCAGTTTACCTTATTTCAACATAATGACTTCTACATTTCTCCTCACCTGTGAGCACGCCGGCAATAACATCCCGCCGGAATATGAACATCTTTTTAAGGGAAAAGAAGAATACTTATACTCGCACAAAGCCATCGACTTCGGAGCCCTGCACCTGGCTAAACACCTGGCAGCGGCAACAAACCAGCCTTTATACAACACTACCACTTCCCGTTTACTTGTAGAAGCCAACCGATCGCCGGGTAATGCGGAGCTATTCTCTGACTTCACCAAACACCTGCCGGATAAAGAAAAGCAGATCTTACTGGCAACCTATTATTTTCCGCACCGGACGCAGGTAGCCGAAAAGATAGCCGCAGCAATTGCAGCCGGAAACACGGTTTATCACCTGGCCATTCACACCTTTACGCCCGTATTGGCCGGGGAAGTGCGGGAAGCCGATATTGGAATTTTGTTTGATTTGGAACGCTCTTTAGAGGAGGCATTTGCCGGTAAATTAAAAGAAGAGCTGCTGCGGCAAGCGCCCGCGCTGAATGTGCTATACAATTCTCCTTATCCGGGTAATGCCGATGGTTTCCCTACTTACCTCCGGAAAAAGTTTGATAATGCCTCGTATGCGGGGTTTGAATTAGAAGTAAACCAGAAGTTTTTCCTGCAAGGTGACCCGCAGGTGTGGCAAATGGTAGTTGCAGCGATAACCGGGGCTTTGCAGGCGGCAATGGTGCATGAAGGTACTGGTTAGGTCTTACTATACTACCAGGCAAACATTAATCTGGGTTATTATCTTTTTTTTGCAGTGCGCCATAAATTACAGGGCTGAAAAAAGCCAGATTTTCCAGTACGCAGGTCATGCTGTAAAATTTCTCCGGATTTACCCCGGGATGCTCGGCCATGGCTACTATTATGGTATCAAGGGTTTGCCGGAATTTATCATCAAAATCTTCTTTCGTAATATCCATATATTTCCCCGCGTCTGCTTTATACCCTAACGCTTATTTTAAGCAATTAATTTCAAAAGCCGCTTTCTAATAAAAGCTATTTAACACTTGGTTTCAGTTTAATAAATCAGATTCACTAGAAACTTGTAGCGTAAAAGCCGGCTTACCCCTTAAAACACACTGGACTTTAGTAGTAACTTAACCCAGTTTAGCCAGACCATACTCCTACCTTAAAGAACATAGCTCTTTCGTCAGATTTCATCCTGGTTCTGCTGTAAGCTGATTCTAACCTTAAATTTACCCGTTTAATACCAAATTGCCCAAACTATATTCCATAGAAAAATACAGGAAAGATAGCCTTGTAAGCTTTTAAAAAAAGCTGTTAGACCATTTTACCTTTACTACCTGCCGTAAAGCTGACCTAAAAAGGGAAGCAAACCCGGTAGGTTTCATAACCTGCCGGGTTTAAGTTACATGCAGTATGGCACCTTGTTCATGCGATTTGATATAAATTATATATGAAAGGATGTAAATGAGATATGGTATAATATTTACTACTATTGGCTATTCTTAAACTTCTAAACGGTGGCCAATATGATTATTTAGGAGACTGGTTCAAATCCCGATGCAACGCTTACATTATTTTCGGGGTTATCAAAAAAAGAAGTTTCTAATATGAAATTTTTTATCTTCCTGATTACCGTGTTCTTTGTAATGACTGCTTGCAAAAAAGAAGAAGTGGCCGTAGTTGAAAGGGCCATGCGGGTGAATTACTACAGACAGTCTTGCCAAGGGGCGGGAGCATTAAACTGTTATCTGGTGCAGGAGGGCGCGCAAGTAGGTACTATTAATTGGAATCTATTTTATAATGAAATTATAGGCTTTATATACGAAGCGGGTTTTATTTATACGTTGAAGGTAAAAGTGGAAAAAATAACAAACCCACTGGCCGATGGTTCAGACCGGAAATATATGCTGGTGGAAGTGGTTTCCAAGGAAAAGGTATAAACAGGCTGATAAAGGTTCAACCCGGACACTTCATTAAAAGCAAAATATTCCTTTTAAAATTTATTTAGGAACAGACTTTACTTTGAGTTTATACTGATTGATGTAGTTCTTTATGCCGGGCGCCAGAAACAAAGCAGGAATTAAGATAAAGAGCAGCATTAAAGTGGAACCGGGTTTGATATAGAGTCCATCCATTAACCTGATGGTATATAAATTATTGATAATATCTTTTATCGGTTTAAAAATAACAATCAGGAGGATATGAAATGAAAAAACTTCCAAAGAATATTTACCCAGGTAACATACCGGTTTAAAAGAAAACCATTGCTTATAGCGGGAAGCCAAGAAACTAAACACCACGGCTAGTGCCGAGAAGTTAAGCAGCCGTATAGGTCCCAGATTTTCTTTGCTCACCCAAAAATCTAAATCCAGGGCTGAAGAATCTAACAGGGAATCAAGGGTTTTGGTCAGAAATAATAGCACACAGATTGAAACAGCACTATAAATAAGCCTTTTATTTTGCAGGATGCCACTTATTCTGTTTTGATACGTCAGGAAACCAAAATAGAGCCCCGCGATAAACAAAATTTGCCAGCTAAGCAGGTTGAAGAAGCCGGTATCTACCTTATCTATAAATTCAAAAAATTCAAAATAGTGAAAGAAGGCCGATTGCAGGTCGAAAATACCCATAAGATATACTAAAAAGGATATAATGAGGATAGTGCCGGCCTGCCCGTTCTGAAAACCTTTTAACGTAAAAGGCAATAGCAATACAAAAAGGGCATACATGGGTAGTATGTCCATATAAATAGGCTGATAAAGCAGCAAACCTGTGAGTAAAACCGAGAATAAGGGTTTTTGAAAAAGCAATTCAAAATCACTATAATTCTGATACCAGTAGTCTTCCATTACCGAATGAGAGTAGAAGATGATGGCGACGAGCAGAAATAAAACCAGGTGATATTTGTAAATTGTCCAGGCGCGTTTTATAGCAGCTATAAGAATATAAACTCCTCCATGTTCAACTAATTTTCGCGAGGATACAATGCCGGCAGTTAAGCCCGATAAAAAAACAAAACCTTCGGCGGCCGTAACCCAACCAATAAATTCATGAGTAAACCGGTGAATTATATTTTGCCAAGATAAAAAATGATTTGTGGTAATTAAAATCAGGAAAAATCCTCTAAAAAAATCTAATTGTATTATCCTCTTCATTTCTCAAGTGGTAAAAGCTATCTCGTAATGGTACACCGTTAGCTATGGGGGAAAGGGTCAGATACAACATTAAACCTGTTCCTTTGCGTGCAAAGATATACATTGCAACGAATCGGACCAAGAAATATTAACAAATTACTATATAAACCAGCCCTGAATCTGCCATTATTTACCCCACAAAGACAATTAATCAGCCTAATTTTTTAAAGCTACCCGGCTTATCCTGAAAACATGTAAAATATAAATTTACTTTTACAAGAAAAATAAAACCCATTCAGATGTGTTTGTCCTTGAAGCATTACCGCTCAGCAGAAGGTTTCTTTGGTTGTACTCCACCTGTCCTTTTTTCCTTGCGGTGGCCTGTTTCAAAGGTTTAACCGCTTTTAATGTGGAATATGAAATTTTAGCATTAAATCGCTTATCTGACTAAAAAGAAATATAGTTTCCGGTTTTGGGTATCTCGCGCGCTGGAAATATACCAGAAAAGAGGGTTAAGGGCTTAAAACATACTTACACCCCTTTACTTAAATGACAGGTTGCTTTTAAATTGCATTTAACATAATAAACAAAATATTTACCTACAGGCAAACTTAATGCTAAAACAAGCAGCTAATTATAAGGAAATTAATCTCAGCACAGCAACACCCAGCTACACAAAGTATAGTTGGGCGAACCAGGAATCCCAAAAATTTACATTACTGTATTTTTCATATAGCCGGTTAACAGGACACCGCAAGACCTAGCAACATCAAAAGTTACGTCTTACTAATATTTAGCTAGCTAGGGTACAGAAGAAGTCAGTACCTCTATTACCCTGGCCGTTCCGGCAGGTTATACCAAATAGTATAAACTAAATTCCATAGAAACATTCAGGAAAGATACCTCAATGAGCTTTAAAAATCTCTGTTAATATCAATGGAAAAATGTAAATGCGAGTTGGTATTAGCACACTCATTTAAAATAAATGCATTCTCAAAACAGATGACAAGACTAACCCTACTCTGTAAAAATATTGGACATTAATAATCAGGCTCAGAAAATTTTAGAAATTCCGGATAATATTATAGATACCAGACGTCGTCCGGCTGTACCGAAAGGTAAACCCAATCACCCGGGGAGAATTGATTCATTCCGGTTTGCACGGTAATATTAATATCGACCAGTTGAACTTGTAATTCATAATAGGATCCGAAAAAAATCACTTTCCTTACCTGACCCGGCAAGCCGCCGTTATCTGTTGCCGTTATTTTAAAACGCTCGGGACGAATAAGCAGGAATTCTTTAGCAGATTTTATACCCCCTAAGCTTTCGAAAGCTGCGCCTTGCGAAGCCGGCATCAGGTTGTAATTGCCAAACAGCGCTGCTACATAGGTATTAACCGGTTGCCGGTAAATCTGCTCCGGGGTACCTTGTTGCAGCAGTTGGCCCTCTTTCATTACCAGAACCTGATCGGCCCACGACAAGGTGTCCTGGGGATCATGCGAAATTAAGATGAGAGATATAGCCAGTTTTTCCCCAATATCCCGGATAACCGTTTTTAAGATAGTTTTATGGGCCATATCGAGGTTAGAGAATGGCTCGTCTAGTAACAATAGCTGGGGTGCCCCGAGAAGTAATTTGGCCAAAGCAATCCGTTGCCGTTCGCCGCCCGATAATTGATTTGTTCGGCGCGCCAGTAAATGCTCTATCCGACACAAACGGAAAAGTGTTTCGGCTTCGCTCCCCGACCAGGTATTGGCATAATTTAAAACCTGCTCCACCCGCAAAAAAGGGGGTAATTCAAACTGCTGCGATAAATAAGCAATATCGGAGTGGCCCGGCACCAACGTTTCGGCCGGCCCGCTTACCCTTTTTCCCCGAAACAACACCTCCCCGCTTTCGGGTTGCACCAACCCTGCTATGAGTTGCAGCAGGGTACTTTTGCCCGAGCCGGTTTCACCCGATATGGCAATTTTTTGCAATGCTTTCTGGGAAAAGCTAATATTTTTCAAAATCAGATTATTTTCTTCCAGAACACTAATGCGGGATACTTTTAATAGACTCATAAAACTCAGAAGGGATTTTTTACTGCGCCATATTTCCGGCAGCATTGGCTTACCCAAAAGCAAAATTCTACCGGCCAGCTTACCCTGTGAGCGAAGGTACGGAAGCGAAGACGATGGATAAAGGCAGATCTTAAAATTTATGGTGCTACTACCCTACGGCTATTGTTTACTTTCCTATTTACCAAATGTAACTGGATTTTCCTGTCCCGAACGCTTAATTTATAGTCATTGCTGATTTAGTTATTGGTGGGGGTTGCTAGTAAAGAATCTTCAAAATAATTATTCCGGTTCCATTTATTCCCGCATCAGGAAGTCGGCCGTTGTACGGTTCAGGGCAAAAGGAATATTATTGCTTACAGCGGTCCGGATCAAGGTTTGAATATCGTGTTCGTGGCTGTGAGGGGTATGGGGATCCATGAAGAAAATAACACGCTGCACCTGATCTTCCAATATACGGGCGGCCAGCAAAATATCGCCGCCGTGCGGGCCGTGGCCGAATGGCTCCACTTCCAAATCCAGGACCTTGTTTACGAGCTCGGCGGTACTGCTGGTACCAATCAGCCGGAACTTCTTTAACCTCTCCTTGTTTTCTTTCACCCATTCCAGCAATTCGTCCTTTTTCTCGTTATGGGCCACTAGCGCCAATGTTTCCATGGTTATAGCTCTGTTTCAGTTTAAAAATTATTTTATTGGTTAGTGGCCTTTGCTGCCGGAAAAAATATAAGTCCCTGCACTTTTGCTAAAAAATACAGTTTTATAAATGCCTAAGCTTTACGAGCCTTTACCCCGAAGGATATTTATTATTTTAGCAAAAGCGCAAATTTCTTTTTCCGTTTACAACGGTAATTTAGTTTTACCGGAGCCGGTATAATTAAATTACCGTTGTAGTTCTGGCAATATTCAGGCAGGTTATACTATTATTTCCCTTCCGGAAATATACCCCAATTATATTTACTGCGGAAAAACATCCATCCTGGTCCGCCGTAGGAAGGGCAACCATCCAGTTAATATTTCGCCTGATGATATTTTTATCCTTGTTCAGCTTACCGGTCCAGGATCCTGTTTTGGTTTTCGCAATAATTCTTTTGGTGATTCTTTTCTCCCCGCTCCTTTTCAACCGCCTGGGTATTCCCGGTATTCTGGGTTTGATTCTTTCGGGCGTATTGCTGGGGCCGCACGATTTAGGTGTATTGGAACGGGATGAAAGTGTGATTCTTTTCAGCACCATCGGCCTGCTTTATATTATGTTTCTGGCCGGCCTGGAAATGGACATGGATGATTTTAAGGAAAACAAAAACAAGAGCATCGTATTTGGGGTGCTAACGTTTATCGTGCCGCTTATTCTGGGCTGGCTCGGCTCTTATTATGTATTGGGCTATCCGCCGCTTTCGTCTTTTTTGCTGGCCAGTATGTTTTCTACCCATACCCTTGTGGCTTACCCCATCATTGGCCGTTTGGGCATTACCCAGCATAAAACCGTTACGCTTATTCTGGGAGGCACTATCCTGACTGATTCGGCCGTGCTGATCATCCTGGCGGTAATTACCAACCTGCAAAAGCCCGATTTGTCACCGCTGTTCTGGGTTCAGTTTGTGGCCTCGCTGGGCTTATTCCTTTTTTTGATATTGTGGGGCGTGCCCCGCCTAAGCCGCTGGTTCTTCCGGATTTTTGAAGCCGATAGTAACTCGCAGTACCTGTTTGTACTGGCGGTAGTATTTCTCGCGGGCTTTCTGGCGCACGTGGCCGGAGCCGAACCTATTATTGGCGCTTTCCTGGCCGGGCTGGCCCTGAACCAGCTTATACCCAAAGCTTCGCCCTTAATGCACCGGACCGAATTTGTGGGCAATACGCTGTTTATTCCATTTTTCCTGATTAGCGTGGGGATGCTGGTAGATGTCCGGGTACTCCTGGAAGGACCCGAAGCCTTGTTTGTAGCGGCGGTCATTATCGTAATTTCTTTTTTGGGCAAATGGATAGCGGCCTTTCTTACCCAGAAAATATACCGGCTTAGTTCCAGCGAGCGAAACCTCATCTGGGGCATGAGCAGCGCCCACGCGGCCGCCACCATCGCCGTAGTTCTGATTGGGTATAACATAAAGCTGCTCGACGAAAGGGCCCTGAACGGCACCATTATTTTGATTTTGGTATCGTGCCTGGTCAGCAGTATTGTGGCCGAAAAAGCCGGGCGGCAGCTTGCCCTAGCCGAGGCCGACAAAGTACCCGAAAGCACGGAAGCAGAAGAACGGATTCTGATTGCGGTTGACAATTTAGAACACCTGAAACGGCTGCTGGACTTTTCTATGTTAATAAAAAACCCCAGGTCAGACGAGCCTCTGCTGCCGTTGGTAGTAGTATC
This sequence comes from Adhaeribacter sp., assembly GCA_028288395.1. Classification (GTDB taxonomy): domain Bacteria; phylum Bacteroidota; class Bacteroidia; order Cytophagales; family Hymenobacteraceae; genus Adhaeribacter. The sequence continues at coordinate 7,652 of JAQBNV010000490.1, forward strand.
GGATCACCACGCCCCCGAAAACCAAATAAAGCTGCACCAGAAAAAGGTAACGGGCGTAATTGCCGAAGTAACGGAGCAGTCCGAGCAGATCCGGCCGGTATACCGGGTAGACCTAAATGTGGGTAATGGTATCATCCGGGCAGTAAGGGAATTGCGCATTACCGAAATAGTAATGGCCTGGAACGGTAAGATAAGCGCCCGCGAGCGTTTTTTGGGGAGTATTCTGAATCGGGTAGTAAACCATGCGGCGGTGCAAACCCTGTTTTGCAAATTCTGCTATCCCCTGAATACCATGAAAACCATTATTGTGGTAGCGCCGCGCAACTCCGAACGGGAGGCGGGCTTTCCGTATTGGGTGAATACAATTCTGCAATTAGCCAAAGGCGCCGGCGCCAGTATCCGGGTGTTGGGTGACTTACATACGCTGCAGACGCTCGAAGCTTATGTTAAAAACCAGGACCGCTATACGGTAGCCATCAGCTACGAACTTTTCGAAAACTGGGACAATTTTACTTCCCTGGCTACCCAAATGACCAAAAACGATTTACTTACAGTAGTGCTGGGGCGGCCGCATACAGTATCGTACCGCCCGGAATTTAATATTATACCCCGCTACCTTTCCCGGTATTTCGAGGAGGTAAGTTATGTATTGCTCTACCCGGAACAGAAAGACTAAATGTCCTAAACTTATTTTGCTTAAGGCAGTCCGCTCATCTAAATCCGGAATCAGCTTTTTTCCGGCAACTTACCGAAGTCAATAAAAGGAACATCGCACCGCCCCGGATGAATGGCTGGATTCACTCTTTTTGTAATACGCCTGCCTGCCGCAACCTTTCTTACCACGCCAGGGTTCTACTGTAACTTGTAATGCATATCTCGGCAAGCAAACTTTTCTTAAAAATTATAAGTTTATAGGGTAATTCTTAAGACGATGTTCGTATTTTATATTTTAATTGTTAGCCTTTTTAACTTCTTTTCCGCTTCCCGCCAGGCGGAACCGTCACGACCGGGAATACAGCCTGCGTCGGAAATTCAGACGGCTGACATTTTAATTAAGAACGGCAAAATAAT
>JAQBNV010000493.1 GCA_028288395.1 Adhaeribacter sp.
TAAGTACCATCCGGAGCGGTTTGGTGTTTAGTTTAAACAAAGCCCGCAACAAAGTAAACCAGGTTAAATACAAACTGCAAAGCGATAGCGCCGAACTGGTAGCCGCTAATGCCGATTATAAAATAGCCCAGGTACAATTGGAGCGGCAGGAAGCGCTATACAACCAGGGCCTTAAATCGCTGACCGAGCTGGAAAGCCGGCGGTTAAAGTTCCAGGAAGTGCTGGCCAAACTACAGGGTTACGAAAATAAAGTAGCTAGCACCCGCAACGAACTATTAAATGCCCGCATAGAACTGAACTCGTTGAAGGCCGAGTACGGCGAAAAAATAGCCAAAGCCGAATCGGAATTAAGTGCTACCCGCTCTTATGTGTATGCCACCGACGGCGAATTAGCTAAAATGAAAAACGAGTTCACCAACACCAAAATCAGGTCGGGGTTTTACCATATTACGGCGCCCCAAACCGGTTTTGTGGTGCAGGCAGTAAAGGTGGGCCTGGGCGAAAATATTAAAGAAGGCGAAGCTATTGCCACCATTTTGCCCGGTAATGCCCATTTAGCGGTAGAGCTGTTTGTAAAGCCCATGGATTTCCCGTTGCTCCGCAAAGGTCAGGCCGTGCGGCTGCAGTTCGATGGCTGGCCCGCATTGGTTTTCTCGGGGTGGCCTAACACGAGTTTCGGTACTTTTGCTGGTAAAGTGGCCGTGATTGATAATGTGGCAATTAATGGTAAATACCGTATTCTGGCGGTGCCCGACCCCAATGCCGAACCCTGGCCGAATGCCCTGCGCATTGGCTCAGGCGTTTACGGCTGGGCCATTTTGCAGGATGTACCCATCTGGTACGAGTTATGGCGCCAGCTCAACGGCTTCCCGCCTAATTATACCGGTGATGGCGGCCAAATAGCCAACGGCAAAAAGGCAGACAAACAATCAGCAACCACATCTGATAAAACCAATGAATATTAAAGATAAGCTGGTTAGTATGATTAAAATAATTAGGCTGGTGAATTGGTTTAGTAACCAAGGGCCTTTATCCGGAAGTAATAATTCTGGTCATGAAAAATATTGCCTGCTGCTGGCACTTACTATCTTCGCCTTATTTTTAGTCCCGCAAAGAAGCCGGGCCGATTCGTTGCAAGTAGTAACTTTAGCGGAGTTGTACGATCAGATTAGGATGTACCACCCGGTGGCGCGGCAAGCCGATCTGCTGCCGCAGCAGGCCCGGCAGGAACTGCGCATGGCCCGGGGAGCCTTTGATCCGCAGCTAAATAGTTATTATGCCCGCAAAGAGTTTAAAAATCAACCCTACTACAATAACTGGAACAGCCTGGTAAAAGTACCTCTCTGGTTTGGGGCCGATTTAAAAGCCGGTTATGAGCAGAATCAAGGAGAATATGTAAATCCTGCGGAGAAGACTCCGGCGTCCGGCTTATCTTATGCCGGTATTTCGTTACCAATAGGGCAAGGCTGGCTCATCGACCAGCGGCGGGCCACCCTGCGGCAGGCACAACTCTTAACCACGGCGGCAGAAGCTGATAAAATAAAAAATATAAATAAAATTCTGCTGGAAGCCGCTAAGGATTACTGGGATTGGGCCTTTGCCTACCAACGCTATCTGTTATACCAGACAGCTTATAACCTGGCCCTGGTGCGTTACCGTGGCGTAACCGAACGGGCAAAATTTGGCGATTTAGCCCCCATTGATACGGTGGAAGCCAAGCTGGAAGTTACCAACCGCCAGTTGCTCGTGCAGCAAGCTCAAACTGATTACCAGAATGGCCGCCTGATTGTATCCAATTACCTTTGGCGGGAAGACCAAGCCCCGGTAGAACTAGTTTATACGACAGTACCCGTGCTAACCACCGCCGATTTAACTACTATTACCTCCGATTCGTTGCAGCAACTTTTACAGATGGCAAGACAAAATCACCCCGACTTAATAAAGCTGGACAACAAGTACAAACAATTTGAAATAGAAAGAAGGCTCTCGTCCGATAAATTTAAGCCCAAGCTAAACCTGGATTATAATTTTATCCGCCAGGACCTTGGTTCACCCATCGAGAATATGAGCAATAATTTTTTAGCCAATAATTACAAAATAGGCCTGAGCTTTAGTTATCCGCTGTTGCTGCGCAGCGAGCGCGGCAAATTGCAATTAACCAACCTTAAACTCACCGATACCAAATTAGCGCTCACGCAAGCTCAACGGGCTATTGCTACTTCCTTGCAAACCGCTTATAACGACCTGCAATTACTATCTACGCAAATACAAACCCAGGAAACCCTGATTACCCAGGCGGATATTCTGCGGAATGGCGAACAAATCCGGTTCGAGAACGGCGAAAGCTCTTTATTTTTAGTAAACACCCGCGAAATGAGTTTGATAAACCAGAGATTAAAACTCTGGGAGCTAAAAACTAAATATGCCAAAAACCAGGCGCTGCTCTATTGGTCAGCCGGTACAATGGAAGCTTTGTAAAAACATGGTACATTTCAATTGATGGTAGATTCCTGAAAATACTTTACAGGTTATATGGTTGAAGTACTATTTTAAATATCTGCTAATTCCAAATCGCATGAACAAGCGGCCATACTACAGGTAACATAAACCCGGTAGGTTTTAAAACCTACCGGGTTTATGTTACTTTTCAGGTCAGCTTTACGGCAGGTTGTAAAGGTGAAATGGTATAACTGGTCTTTATTTACACTCTTTTTTCTATCATATTTTCGCCGTCGCTTTTTTAAGAGACCTTGCTGTTGGTGAGCCAGGTTGGGTGTAAAGTAATCACAAGAAGCTTGGGCGCACAGGTTATTATAGGCTTGAATGCTTTTGGCATTAGCAGTTTTAGCCTGTTCAAAAGTAAGAAAAGTCCGGCAATTGAATTCTTTTTTAATTGTTCTGTTAATTCGTTCGGCAATGGCATTTTCACCCGGGTCTCCCCGAGAGGTAATACTGTTGCAGGTTAAACGCATTAAATTTTAAAAAGGCGCTCTAAGACATCTACCAGGTAATGGTCATCCCAACCGCCCTGATTTGGCTACTATTTCCGTCTGAAAAGCCGGACTTTTAACATAGTTCATGTTAAACAGGGACTAGATTAATATACCTTCACATATAAAGCTAATCTTACTAACCCTGTCATTATAACGTAAGGGGTTAGCACCTAAAGTCATAAAATTGTAATTAACAACACAACTGTCATTAAATTTTTATAAATTGTTATAAATAAGTACCAAAAATCAGGAAAGACAAGAGAGGCGTGAAAAAGCAACTTTTAAAATATGGCTATTCTATCCTTTCCTTATATTATTGGTTATATAATTTATTATTGAATCCTGCTTTTTACAGAAGGTTAAGAAGTTTTTTTATTTCTATACCGCTAAATAAAAAAGGAACGTTTACTCTATTCCTTATTTTTGTATTTGCTATTATTCTTTCCTCTACCACTTGCATAGGGTATTCTTCGGATTCTTCCATATACTATTTAATATCTCTGAATAATAAAAAAGTAGTGGAATTGAACCAAAACTGGAAGTTTCACCCAGGAGATAATGCCAATTGGGCTGATCCTGCTTTTGATGACCGCCCGTGGCAAGTGCTTAACCCAACCCAAGATATTCACTATCTAAAACAGCTTCGGGAGGCAGAAATCGGCTGGTTCCGCCTCCAACTGCAGGTAGATTCATCTTTGCTGAATATTCCGCTTGGAATAACGCTGTTTCAAGTAGGGGCTTCAGAAATTTACCTTAACGGAAAATTGATTCACCAGCTTGGAGTAGTTAGTCAGAACAGGGAAGACGAGGTATTGTGCAATCCCAATAATACTCCTTACAGTTTACAGTTTACAGGGGGCACTCATCAGGTGCTGGCAGTAAGGTATTCTTTTACGAAAGGCAATCCTTATTTGAATTTCTTGGGTATATGGGGGGGAAATCCAACACTGGTGATAAAGGTCATGCAGGCGGATGTGGCGATACAGAATTTATTGTATAAAAAATCGGTTTCTACCTCCCGCCTGGTTGGCAAGGCAACGTTTTTATTAGTATTGGCTTTGCTTCACCTTTTCTTTTATATAACCTACCCTGCCGAGCGGGTAAACTTATATTACAGCCTTTTCACGCTAAGTTTAGCTTTGGGTTATTTTCTGGAGCACGTATTTCGTTTCATGCCCAGGGAAGGTCCTTCTTACTTTATTGTTGGGCTAATCTGTTCGCTGTTCTTCGCCCAATTTATGATTTGGGGATTACTGGCGGTCTACTCCCACGCCCGGCAGAAACCCGGTATCATCTTCTGGCTTCTGGCATTTTTTGATCTGATTTACATTTTCAGCTGGAAATGGCCTTATGAAGCAGGATATTATTTTTTCCCTTTCTTCATTTTAATGCCCCCCATGGATGCCATCCGGGTGAGCGTGCAGGCCATACGGAATAAAATAGATGGCGCACGGGTCGTTTTCTGGGGCTGGCTGGGTTTCTTTGGTTTCTGGGCTTTGTTTTGTTTATTTTTTTATCAAGTTCTACCTAATTTCCAGCACGATATAGCCATCACCCTGGACCTGGCCGTCTTTTGCGGGGCGGTAACCTTTTCGGTTGTACTGGCTAGGGAATATGCAAAAACAAAAAGGGGGTTACAGGCTAGTCTCCTGGATGTGGAGGTAAAGCGGTTGGAAGCTGATAAGATGCGGGAATTGGAAAAAACTAAATCTGATCTATTCTCCAATATTTCCCATGAGTTCCGCACCCCACTTACCCTTATTTCCGGCATGGTAAAAAAAATGCAAAAAGAGGAAAAACACCCGAACGAGCGAAAGGGGGAGTATGATCTTATTCAAAGGAATGCGGATCGGCTACTGCAACTGGTCAACCAGCTATTAGATTTGTCAAAACTGGAGGCAGGCCATTTGCAGGTGAATAAGCTGGCGGGAGAGATTGTTGCCTCCCTGGGGCGTTTGGCAGGTTCTTTTGAATCACTCTTCCAAAGTAAAGAAATTTATTACCATTATGAGCTGCCTTCCGAACAAGTACATGGGTTATTCGATGCGGATAAAGTAGAAAAAGTACTTACGAATCTGCTGTTTAATGCCTTTAAATTTACAGCTCCCGGAGGGAAGGTTAATCTAAGGGTTTCGGTGATACCGGAAGTTGGGGATCAAATTAAACTGGAGCTGCTTGTGCGGGATACTGGTATTGGTGTTTCTGAAGAGCATATTCCAAACATTTTTAAGCGGTTTTACCAGGCCGATACCAGTGCCAATCGCTCTTATGAGGGCACCGGCATAGGCCTGACACTGGTAAAAGAGCTTGTGGAACTGCAAGAGGGATCGATCAGTGTCTCCAGTATAGTTGGAGTGGGCTCCACTTTTAAAGTTATGTTGCCGATAGAATTGGTTGCTCCGGAAAAAATGGCTGATTCGCTAAAGTATGAAGATCAACCGAAGCGGCTAGGAAACGAAAATAGACCTATTACAGAAGCGGCTCCGGAAACCTTTTCTCAAGACGAAAGAAATCATCTGCCTGGCATACTAGTGGTGGAGGACAATGCTGACCTTAGACACTTCATTATCGGGAGCCTGGCAGGACAATACAGGGTGCTGGAAGCAGTTAACGGGCAAACAGGTTATGAACTTGCCACCGAAAATATGCCCGACCTGATTATCAGCGACATTATGATGCCCGAACTTAATGGGCTAAGTCTGTGCGAAAAGCTAAAGACTAACGAGCGCACCAGCCATATTCCCGTGATCCTGTTAACCGCCCGTGCCGATATGGGAAGTAAAATGGCCGGACTTGAGACGGGGGCCGATGATTATCTGACTAAACCCTTTCAATTAGAGGAGCTTCAGATGCGCATCAGAAACCTGATTGAAATGCGCCGGAAATTGCGGGAGCGCTACCGCCGTTCGCTTATCCTCAAACCTTTTGACGTGGTGGTGAATTCCATGGACGAAAAATTTCTGCTAAAGGCCCTGGGTATTCTGGAATCTAATTTATCTAACAGCGAATTTGATGTGGAGATGTTCAGCCGCGAAATTGGCATGAGCCGCGTTCATTTGCACCGTAAATTAAAAGCCCTGACGGACCAGCCGGCAAGCGAGTTTATCCGTACTTTCAGGCTCAAAAGAGCAGCCAGTTTAATGGAGCAGCATTACGGAAATATAAGCGAGGTGGCGGATGCGGTTGGCTTTAACAGCCTGACCTATTTTACCAAGTGCTTTAAAGAACATTTTGGCCAGCGGCCTTCTGAATTTATTGCCGGATTAAACGAAAACAAATGAGCCAATACCTGATTCTTTCCCCCATACTGGCTATTGACAAACCATAGGGTATAACCTTTCCGGAAAGGCTGTTCTCCCTTTCCCTCCTCCGGCACAAATGAAAACCGGAATCTACGGGTTCCCTGGACTTGAATTCCCGGAAGAAATCGATCTCCATTAATCCGGCACAGCTATTATATCCAATCTTATTCCTTTAAGGCACGTTTCTGCCAATGCCCTGTTGCCTGGTTGCTACCAGGCTGGCCTATAGGTCCAGCTTGGCAGGTCAACCCCATTATCTGATTTCTGGACCTTAATTGCGTGCTTTTTACCCTTCTTTTCAAAATTGTAACGTCTGTTATACTTTTTGAAACATTCGTGCTAACCTGCTTTGGCCGCCATGTGGTAAGTTTAAGTAAATGGAATTTTGCTCATCAGGCAGTTCGCATTTTTATTTCCCACCTTAATAAACAATCACTTATGGAAAACACTATTATCGCTTCCGCACCCAATATTCTTACAGATGAAGCAGTGAAGGTATTAAGACCAAAGCTGAGAGGTGAGCTCCTGCTACCTCAGGAAGAAGGATATGATAAAGCCCGAGCTATTTGGAACGGGATGATTGATAAACGTCCCGTTTTAATTATTAAATGCGCCGGTCCTGCAGATGTCATTCAGGCGGTCAATTTTGCCCGGCAGCATGAGCTGCTTTTGGCAGTAAAGGCGGGAGGCCATAGTTTTGCCGGCAGGTCCGTTTGTGATGGCGGATTGATGATAGATCTTTCCGGGATGAGGGGTGTGCGGGTAGACCCAGTGAAGAAAATAGCCCGGGCGGAAGCAGGTGCACTTCTGGCAGACCTGGACCACGAAACGCAGGCTTTTGGATTAGCTGTAACAGCCGGTGTCGTATCGCATACCGGGATTGCTGGCTTAACCCTGGGCGGAGGACAGGGCTATCTAATGAACAAATATGGTCTAACCATCGACAACCTGCTTTCGGTAGACATGGTTTTGGCCGATGGCCGGTTTGTAACTGCCTGTGAGACCGAAAATGAAGACTTGTTCTGGGCCATCCGGGGTGGAGGAGGCAATTTTGGTATTGTTACCTCCTTCGAATACCAGTTGCACCCGGTTGGGCCTATGATAGTAGGAGGTATGCTGTTATATCCTATTGAACAAGCCCGGGAAGCTCTGCGCTTCTACCAGGATTATTCTATGAATACGCCCGATGAGATGAGTGTGATTGCTGCTATTCTTACCCTTCCCGAGGGCGTTAAAGCCTGTGCTTTCATTATAGGCTGGATGGGAAACCCGGAAGAAGGATTGCGGCTGCTGGAGCCGTTACGGAAATTTAAAGAGCCCTTGGCTGACCTGATTGAGGTAATCCCGTACACGCAGCTTCAGAAAAGCATTGATGCCGGTGTGCCTCATGGCATGCACCGCTACAACAAAATGGGTTATTTGCCTGACCTGAGCGATGAAGTTATCCAAATAATTTTAAAATATTCCGGGCATATAAACCCTTATTCCATGGTTTTATTAAACTGTATGAAAGGTGCTGTAACCAGGGTGGCACCCGAAAAAACACCATTCCCCTACCGCAGCAAACAATGGTATTTTGATATAACTTCTCAGTGGATAGATCCCGCAGAAGCTGATACGCATCTTGCCTGGACTCGAACTTTCTGGGCAGAGATGGAACCTTATACCCGGGGCACCGCCGTTAGCTGGCTTTCTGAGGATGACGGCGATAACCGGGTGAAGCTGGCTTATGGCCTTAATTATAAGCGGCTGGCCGGATTAAAACAGAAGTATGATCCCACCAATTTTTTCCGGCTGAATAACAATATCCTCCCGGATGCTTCTGTGGATGCAATAAAATGAGTAATCATTTGATAAGCTCCTTTGCTATTACTCCTCCAACTCATTTTTTAAAATAGTTAGCAAAAATTCTAAATAGCAATTTAACCGTATAACCTGTAAAGCTATTTTATGAACTTACCTTTCTTTGCTGATATATAATTGGGTAAATAAACTAAGAAAGAAAGTACATTTTCAAAAAACCGCGGTTTTTTACTTCAATTTCTCCCCGGTATTCACAAGGAAATTCATCTTTAATTTCGTGGTAGGTAGTTTCAGATAAATTAACCCTGCCTGGCTTTGACATGGATTCCATCCGGGAGGCAATGTTCACGGTATCTCCCCAAATATCATATTGCCATTTTTTAATGCCAACAATACCTGCTACTACAGGACCGGTGTGAATGCCAATTCTCATTTCAAAATGATTCAGCCCATCTAAAGCGGTCAGCTCCTTTCTGACTAAGTCGCACATTTCCTTTGCCGCCTGAATCACATTCCTGACGGGTGTTTGGTTCGGCGTCGGAAGCCCACTGGCGCACATGTAAGAATCTCCAATGGTTTTAATTTTCTCCAGACCATATCTGGTCGTAATTTCATCAAATCCTTGGAAGTAAAAATCAATACTTTTCACCAATTGCTCCGGTTCTATATATTCCGCCAACTTAGAAAACCCAACAAAATCTGTAAATAATACCGTTGCCTGGTTAAATCTGGTGGCAGCCACTTTGCCGTTTTGCTTTAATTCATGAGCAGTCTCAGCTGGCAAAATATTAAGTAACAGATTATCCGACCTTTTCTTTTCTCTAGAAATAGTCTTGTAGTACCAGTATAAGGTACCTAATATTATGGTAGTTAAACAAAGAATAATGAAAAGAGAAAAAAGGATAATCTGCTGGTTACGCTTCTGTTGGTTGAGCAAATCCACTTCTATTTGCTTTTGAGATACTTCGTAATCTGTGCGCAGGTCTGCCATCTTCTGGACAGATGTGATGTTGTTAACGCTATCCCGGTAAATAATGTGGTTCTTGTAATATTCGAACGCTACTACATGGTTACCCTCTTTTTCATACAGTTCGGATAGCTTAAGATTGGCGTCTCCAATTTGTTCTTTCAGCCTATATTGTTGGGCCAGTTTCAAGCTTCTTGTGGCGTAGTCCAAAGCCGTAGCCTCGTCTCCTTTTTCCAGATAAATATCAGTCATCGAGAGGAGATAGACACAAATTGGATAATAATCTTCTAATTCTTTCAGTATGTCTATAGCCTCATTGATGCTTTTTTCAGCAAGTAGGGTTTTGCCAATATTAGCGTATACCATGCCGCTATTGCCCAAGCTATAGGCTTTGCCAATATCGTAATTCATCTTTTCAAAAATGCTTTCTGATTCCTTAAAATAGGACAAGGCAGAATGATAATTTTTGTGGTTAAGGTATTCGTCTCCAGCATTTAAGATAGCGGTGCCTAATGCAACTGAATCGTTGGATTGACGGAGGGTGACAATCGCCTTATCATAATAAAGCATGGCATTGGCCTGATTGTTTGAGATAGAATATACATCACCAATAGCGCTGTAAGCGGAACTTTCTCCTAAAAAGAACTTTGCTCTCCTGGCAGATTCCCCACTCTTGAAGTAAGCATTTAAGGCCTCCTCTAAATCGCCCAGTAATCTTTTTTTATTTCCTTTTTGCATATAACCTCTATGCAGGTACAAATGGTTTTGAGCTTGTCGGGATAAACTAATTAATTCTTCAGCGTATTTTAATGCCAATTCCAAGTCGTTTACCTCATTAAAAGAAAGATTTCGGAGCAATTCTAATTTAGCAGTTCCTTGCAGCGTTTCAGTTTTATAAATTAGGGTAAGACTATCCGCCTGCTTCTGGTCTTGACCAAAACCATAATAGGGCAGAAGACAAAAACAGCCCATTAAAAGATAACAGGCTGTTTGTAAAAATTTATACATTCATTTGCAATTTAGGGTCATCCGTCTGAGTAGTATCATTTTGAGTTCTCTTGAAATCAATGTTATACCGCTCCCTTGTACCACGTCCAGGAGAAGAGTCTTTTACTGTACCTTGCCAAACTCCATTCCCAATATTGGTAGGGTCTTCAGTAAGCAAGTCATAATTTATAGGGTCTTGGTTTTGTTTTTTATAAACCCTCTCAATAGAGTAAATCCGGGTGGCACCAGGTGAAGGGCTGGTGTCTACCTGCCATTGTATGATATCACCTGGGTTTAGATCAGTGGTGATGTCGTTAATACCATTATTCCCTTCAGTATCTCTTAAGCTGAGATTGGTAGAATTGCCTTGTCCCTGCAGGCTTACATAAACGATTTGAGTTGCCATAATGTGTAGCTTTAATTGGTTTATTATTAAAAATAAGAGGTAAAACATTTTTCATGAAATATAGAATCTATAACTAATTTCTTTATGTTCTTTATAAGTATGGTCTCCAAACAAGAAACATTAGTATCATCTGTTCGGTCAGCCCTATTCAATATTAAATTTTTACTTGTAGATAATTCAGTTATTAAGGTTACAACCAGTTGTTCAAGTTAAATATTAATAAACTTATACTAAATATAACAATAAATGTTAAAATAAATCATTTTGTTAAATAAATTCTACATAATCTGGGAAAATATATATAAAACTCCTAAAACTTAATGGCTAAAATTATAAAAATAAGACAGTCCTTCTGAGGTCCGGTCTTTATAAGACTTTCTATCTTATAAAAAACTAAAGAATATTTACTCAACTCTTAAATTTTAATTTTATGATGCGTGAAGTACAAACATTCGGTTATTTACTGGCCTTATTTTTCTTAAGTAGCCGAAAGCGGCTCCGTTAAAAATGATACGCAGATAGCGCTGAGCACCTCACATAGCAGTGTTTATCAAGTAGTTACAGTATAAACTCTGTTTTTATAATGGTTCTATTGAAGGCATGGGGCACGTGCTTTACCAAGATGGAGATGGCAAAGTCTACATTTTCAACGGCAATGCTGGCCGTCTCTACACGGCAGATGAAAGTTCTTTTATGCCGACGACCCAATGCTGGCTTTAAACAGACTTGCCAGCGAAGATATTGGTACTTACGTACGCAGCCTGAACCTTACTAATCCAGTTAACTCCAATGCTTATAATGTTACATTTGGCCCAAACGGTAATTTATACATCGTAGATGCCGGAGCTAATGCAATCATTAAGCGGGAAAAAACCAGCAAAGCCCTGACTTTATTTACTAGAATCCCGAATGTTACAGCTACAGCGGAATGGGGGCCTACCGGTATTGTTTACGATGGCTCTAAATTCCTGATTAACTCTTTAAGTGGCGCACCATTTATTAAAGGAACGGCTAAAATATTCCAGGTGGACCTAACCGGGAAAGTAAGCGATTACAAGACTAACATTACTACCGCTATTCTGCTCACACCTAATAACAAACCGATCATTACGCAATTTGCCGAATTTTCTTTAACTCCGCCGGTTTTCGTGCTGACCACTGGTCGCAGAAGGCACTACCATTCTCGTCGGCTTAA
>JAQBNV010000511.1 GCA_028288395.1 Adhaeribacter sp.
ATCTGTTTTAAGCTTGTTTATTTTGATTTATTTTTTTCAAAACGAGATAATATGTTTACTTTAACCAACTAAAGGCAAAGGTTTTAAACAGAATGGGATAATGTGGGAGTTAAAAGTTAAAATCAATATTGAATGTATTTTAGTTCTCAGTTTTTTGTGGCTGGCGGGTGGTTCGGCGGCCGGCCAAAGCGCTTCCCTGGATGCCGGCCTGCGGTTTCAGAAAACGCTTAACCTGTACTATGAAAACGGAGTTACTTTGCAATACGCTAACCCCTGGCTCCTGAAAAGCCGGCTAGCCATAGGATTTAATTACGTGAGCAGCCGGTTAGGCTCGGCCATCGGTACCAATGCCCTGAAACAGGACAACATATTCTTTTCGGGTTCATATTATTTTCGTCCGCGCCGCACCATCCACCCTTTTCTGCGGGCCAATGCCGGCTGGTTCCGGGCCGATTATGAATCCGAAATATTCCAAAACCTGACAAATTCTTCGCCCCTGCTTTCAGCGGAATTGGGATTGGCAGTGCCCACCACCCGGCGGCTAAAAACCAGCGCTTCGTTGGGGTATAATTTAATCACCGGCGATGGATCCAATAGCCCCGGCACCCTTTACCCGCTTTTTTATCAACTTAGCGTTACCTGGAATCTTTTAAAAACCGTCCACGAATGAAACGGCTCCTCCTGCTCTTATGTCTTTTCTTTTCTTTAGCGAGTTGCGAGAAAGAACCCGCTATCACCGATGCCATGCTGGACGGTGAAGTAATATTTGACACCTCTGTGTACCAACCCGAAAAATATTTGGTCTCGCTGGCTAAACCCCGGCCAACTGCTACCGAAGCCCAGAAACCGGTAATAATTGCCGTGCACGGATACAGCGCCACTACTTTTGAATGGGATGAATTCCGGGCGTGGGCTGGCAACCAGTCCGATTTTTCTATTTCCCAGGTATTGATGGGCGGCCACGGCCGGAATTACGAATCGTTTAAAGAGGCTACCTGGAAAGACTGGCGACAACCCATCCTGGACGAATACCAAAGCCTGGAACAGGCCGGTTATAAAAATATTAGCCTGGCCGGTTCTTCCACGGGCTGTGCCATCATTCTGGAGATGATTGCCAACGGCTATTTTAATAATCACCTCCCACCCAAACAAATATTTTTAATCGATCCGATTGTGGTGCCGGGAGATAAATTCCTGACCCTGGTGGGCGTAGCCGGTCCTGTTTTGGGTTATATAGAAGCGGATAACAACCCCGATGAAGATAAATACTGGTACCATTTTCGCCCTTACGAAACCCTGAAAGAATTACGGGAAGTAATAAATATAGTCCGCCATGACCTGCAAAAAGGAATTACGTTGCCGACTGGTACCGAATTAAAAGTTTATAAATCCGAGACTGACGAGACGGCCGATCCGGTAAGCGCCGTACTGATTTACAAAGGCTTAAAAACAAATACCGGAAAACCAGTTGAAGTACAGATGGTAGATTCGGACCTGCACGTTTTTACCCGCCTGAATTTACGGACCACCGTTTCTCCGGAAGACCGGAAAAACCAAAAACTTACTTTCGAAGAAATGGCTGCACGTTTAACCCGGTAAATCAAAACCGTTACTGAGCAAACCTGAAAACCGCTTTATAAAGCCGTATTTTGATAAATATTTTGCCTTATAATTCTTATGAATATATAGTTAATTCCGGTATGGGTTTATTAACTCAACCCAGAAGGCTTTAATAAGGTGTGCTTAATATAATTTCTGCTGTTTAAGGTAACAAATGAAATAAGATCGTAATGTCACATCCAAGAGCTTGGAATCTGGAAGACGGTTGAATTATAAGAAGATAAAAAATTTTGAATAATTGTTTGCCTTTGGCATTGAAATATTAATTGCACCTTAAAATATTCTATCTAATATTTACCCTTAATTTAAAATATAGAAAATGAAAAAATTAATCTCCTGTTTGGTAATGGTAGTACTCCTGACAGCTTGCGCCGGGTCCAAAAGCAGTAAAAATAATGAGGAAGGTTGGGTGCGTATTTTTGATGGCCGCAGCTTGCAGGGTTGGCTGGCGAGTGAAAGGCCGGAGACGTTTAAAGTAGAAAATGGGGCAATTGTGGTAAATGGCGAGCGGGCGCATTTATTCTACGTAGGGCCATTTAAAGATCATAATTTTAAAAATTTCGAATTTAAGGCCGATGTCATGACCACACCGGGTTCCAATTCGGGAATGTATATTCATACAGAATTTCAGAAAACAGGCTGGCCAAACCGGGGTTACGAAATCCAGGTAAATAACAGCCATTCTGATTGGCGCAGAACCGGTAGCGTTTACGCCATCGAAGATGTAAGAGAACAATTGGCTAAAGACAATGAATGGTATACCCAGCACATTATTGTAAAAGAAAAAAAAATAACCGTAAAGGTTAACGATAAAATTGCCGCCGAATACACCGAACCAGAAAATGTAAGCCGCCCGAACGATATGGCAGGTCGTAAACTTTCCAGCGGAACGGTAGCCCTGCAGGGTCAC
>JAQBNV010000552.1 GCA_028288395.1 Adhaeribacter sp.
TAATGGCTACACGGATAGAAGATAATTTAAACTATTTGGTATTACTGGTCAGGCTTTGGTAGATTTATTTCATTACGAGCGGAAATACGAATTAGCCTTTGAAGGCCATCGCTATTTTGATATCAGGCGTGGGCAGATTGCAGAACAGGTGATGAATTCACCGGCCATGGGCATTAATATTGTTGCTAAACTAAATCCGGATAAAATCACCCATACCTTGCAAGCTAAAATTGTTTCGGTAGGGCCGTGGTCTTTTAATGCTAAAGCCTGTTTATCTCCTATTCCGGTATCAGAAATTCATAAAAATTCAAAACTAATACTGCTCCAAAATAATTATTAGAAGTGGCATTAGTCGCATTAACTATCTCATACTGGTTGGCCAGCTTTTGTCTGACTGTAGTAACCGTAAAGCTCTAGTGAATTCTGGTAGCTTTTATATTACGGTTTTTGCGCCATAGTAAGACCTGTTGTTTTAATTCTTCTTTACTATCAATTCTTCTGTTGAGGCATTCCCATACTGGGGATTGAAAAAGTTTCGATAAGTCTTTCGGCTGTGCCCAGCAGGCGTAGCTACGGAGGCACCACGAAGTATCATTTGGTTGACCATGAATTTACCATTGTACCCGCCAACGGCACCTGCCCGCTTATACTCCGGATAAGGCAGATAAGCACTGCTTGTCCACTCCCAACGTTTTTTTTCATCCTAAAAAAATCGGTTGCAATTTCCCACTCCGCTTCGGTTGGCAACCGCATTTCTTTCCAGGCCGCATAGCCAGTAGCTTCATAATAATTAATATGACAGACAGGTTCTGAAAAATCAACCCCCTGTAACCCGGACAAGGTATAATGCATCCATTTCCCGTCAATATAGTGCCAGTATAATGGTGCTGCGGCATTTTTACGATTTACCCAATCCCATCCTTCCGCGTGCCAGTACCGGAAATCTCTGTACCCGCCATCCTCCATAAACGCCAGGTACTCTCCATTGTGCACCAGTTCCTTGGCTTTCTCGAATTGTTTTAGATAAACTTTATGCCGGTCCAACTCATTGTCAAAACAAAAGCCGGTACCTGCAAAGCCTATTTCATAAACGCCTTCTTTGATGGTCAAAAAGTCTTCGGCAGCATTTTGCTGCTGGTTAAATATTTCTTCATGACAATAAACAGGTAACAGCGGATGGTGACCCAAAATATATTTACTATCAGTATATAATAGTTCCTGGTGCTGCTGCTCATGGTTAAGCCCCCGTATGATGATTTCTGAAACCGCTGAATCAAGCTGCCCGCTGTTATGTAAACTGGTCATTTCTTGGTCCACATGCTGGCGGTATCGATAAACATCATCTACCGAAGGCCGGCTCAGGTTACCTCTGTCGGCCCGCACTACTCTGGCACCTACCGTCTCATAATAGCTATTAAAAACAAAATTATACTGCGGGTCAAATTTCTGGTAAGCCGGCAAAAAAAAAGTTTCCAAAAATCAGGCGGTATGTCCCAAATGCCATTTCGGGGGACTGACATCAACTACAGGCTGCTCCACGTAATCTTCCTTTTCCAGGGGAGCACAGATATTTTCTGTAAATTTTCTTACCGCTTGTATTGGTCTAATAAGTTGTTCAGGATAATAAAAGGAAATAAAAAATTTAAATGGCTACCCAGAAAACATTCACAAACCAGCCTTACGAATCGGAGACACAGTAGACTGGCGCAAAGCCCGAGGCTCTGGCAAGCTCCTCGATTTGTGCCAAGGTATATTTTTGAGAGATTTCCATAAAAATGGTTTCATCTCGGGCAAATGCCAATTGGTTATGGCCAATAGTTACGGTTTGTTCTTGCAGACTAACCAGGTAACTTTTACTGGCACCGTTGCCGGGATCGTAGGTCTGGTAATGCTCGAACTGGTCCAGGTAAAAATCAGCGTCCAATTCCCGATTAATGCGATTAAGTAGGTTCAGGTTAAACATGCTGGTAATACCCGCCTGGTCATTATAAGCATCCAAAATAACCTTGGGGTGCTTTTTCAGGTCAAAACCCATCAGCACCAAATCGCCAGGCCCGTAAGTTCGCGCAAAAAATACCCGCCTCCTGAGGCTCCATATTACCTATGTTGGCACCCAGAAACATCACCACCTTACGCCTGGCCGACAGCTCTGCCGCTTTACTTAGCATATCAAAATACTCCCCTTCCAAGCACGTGATTTCTAAGGTTGTTATTTCTGCTTTTAACCTGGTCTCCAGTTCCGATAGGATATTGCCGGATATATCAATTGGCATATAGGTGAAGGCCCCTTTTTGGTCTGTCAGGTATTTCAGTAGGTATTGCGACTTCGTGGCATCACCGGCTCCGAGTTCAATCAAATCAAAAGGTTTATTAGCGGAGGTAATAATTTGAGCCAGATGGGCAAATTTACTTTGAAATATCTCCCGTTCGCAGTTGGTTAAATAATATTGCGGACAAGCCATAATCTGCTGGAACAGCCGGTCACCTTCCTTGTCATAAAAATATTTCGATTGAAGTCTTTTAGGTTTGCTTCTTAAATCCGAGAGCACCTCCTCCCGAAATTTCTCCAAAAAGGTATCTATCTGCGTAAGTGTAACCGCCGGGCAGTTATCTGAATTCATGCTTCATTTTTTATATTGGCCTTTGTGCCTGGGTAAGAACTACTATCTTTCCGCCCGCCGAATTGCTCTCCATAAACCGGTGGGCTGCGGCAATTTTATTTAGCGTAAAACAATTGCTGATCGTAAGCTTAATCAGACCTGCTTCCACATCATAGATAAATCGTTGAAAGCTTTGCTGGTCTACTCTGATTTGTCCGCTATCATAAATGGTGAGGTGAACAGTAGCCGGAATGTATTCCATGGGTGCGAAATCAGCGACCGACCATTGTTCGGCGAGCATGCCGGTCATGCAGACGGTGCCGCCGGGAGCCGTACATTGCAGCGAATCTTTTAAAGTGGAAGTACCAACCAGCTCCAGAACCTTATTTACGCCAGCCGGATAAATAGCTTTAAGCTTTGGTGTTAAAGGACCGTCATCAATAAGTACCTGGTCAGCCCCATTATTCAATAACAACTCTGTTTTTTCGGATTCCCGGGTGGTTGCGATTACAGTAAGACCGCTTTTCTTAGCCAGCTGGGTAGCCAGCATACCTACAGAAGAAGTGCCCCCTCTAATCAGCAACGATTCGCCTGGCTTAATTTTTAGCGCTAAGTTCAGGGAGCCGTAAACGGTCTGAAACATTTCTGGGACGGCACCCAACTCTTTCCAGCTTAGCTTACTTTCGAACTGGTAAAGCAAAGATTTGGGAAGCATCGCATATTCTGCGTAGCTACCGTCAAAATCCCGGCCCATACCACCCATAAAGGCAACCACTTTTTGTCCCGGTTTGTATTCTCCGGTTGGGTCCTGTGCCACTTCGCCAACACACTCGATGCCCAGCACTCTTGGAAACCGGACGTTTGGTGATAAGCCTTTGCGGGTCATTAGTTCCGACCGGTTCAGCCCAAACGCTTTTACTTTGATTAGTACCCATTCACCGTAAGGCACCGGCGCTGCTCTTTCCTCCAAAACAAAGTTTTCCGGACCGCCAGGTTGATATAATACTGCTGCTTTCATTGCGTATATTTAAAAATTAAGAAAAGGCAGAGCTATTTCTCATACCAGCAATTTAAATTTGTATGATGGAAGGATTAGCTGCCGATATATCAGTGGTTGTAAATCTTCAGGTCGGTAAAAAAACCTTCTGTGCCAACATCCACCCACAAGCCAATGGACCCCGAAGTGTTTTCTCCGTGTTTTAAATCATTCACGATGATTGAAGGCTGCTTATTGTTGTTTAAGAAGAGTTTGGCTTGTTTACCTTTAACCACAATTTTAATCCTAAACCATTTATTCAACTCCATATCGGCATAAGATTCATATGCTTCCGGAGATTCCTTTCTAAGTCGCTCAAACTTGAAGTCGGGGTAAGCGAAATACTGAATGGAATGGTTCCGTCGCACTTGATTGTCAGCGCTTGCATTAGATGGGCGAAGATAAATGCTTTCAAATTTTGAATTATTGTCCTTAACCCGGAAAGCAATGCCAATAAAACCGCGGGTAAACCCAGGGGCATTCTTCAGAAGTCTGCTCCGTACTTTTACTTCAATAATGCCGTCTTGAAAGTCAATTCCTTTTAGCTTGACAAAAGTAGGTTCATCAAATTCCCTTACAGTAGAGTCCTTGATGACTTTTACTGCCTCTTTAGTCCTGAATTTCTGGATGGACATGGATACCTTAACCGGTTCCAGTTTACTTTTGTCAAACTTGACTTCTGACAGTATAAATTTGTAGAAACGAGCAGTAAGCAACTTATTATGGCCAATGTGATACTTTGCATTTATTTCATTTTAATTAATACTTGCGCATTGTCATCCGCCTAAATTGAATATTTGTGAAAACCTCTTAAAGCTAAATTGAACTATGTTTTTCGCTTCTCGTGGTTTTTCGGAAATTACAGTTCCTTTACATTATTGAAGATGTAACGGAAGATTTTCCACTCATCCTGCTCATTACGAAGAACAAAGAAGTCACGGCTTGTTTGAGAAAATTCCTGATTGGCGGCAAAATTGGAAGTGCTTGTTTTGGCCGTGGCTTGTACAAAGGCGTAATCACCATCAACTACTATATCTTGTACTGAGAAACTGATTTGAAAGCGTTGTTTCTTTAAAAAACTTTTGCTTGATTTTAACAAATCACCGGAAGTTAATGCCTTGGAGCTTTCCGGCATAAATAGGCCATCTTTAGTGTAAAAAGATGGTATTAATGCTGTATCGGCCGAATTTAGTGCTTCAGCGTATCCGGCAAGCATTTTTTCAGCGGCTGCTTTATTATTTTGTATGCTCATTTATTTTATCAGATATATTTCAATCACTATATTTTTCTTTATTGCTGTAAGCCACCTGATTACTTTTCAGCCCTGTAATCGGCCACGGTGTGGAACCTTATTTTATCACCTTCCAGGAAAAAGGTATCCGTCCCCAGCGGTATTTAGGCCATTGCTGATTCGCTTGCCCAAGCAATGTAGGTTACATTGCCGGTTACAACCAATTGCTTCATTTCAAATGCCGAGCCGGTAGGTACTGCTCTGAAAAATTCTTCAAAGAATATACGAATGGCAGCAAGTCCTCTTAAAAGGCCACCTGGTGTCAGCGCTTCCTATTCTTCGGTATATCTTTCATTATTTCATCAAGGTCATTATTGCCGAAGGCGGTAAGAGGGGGGGGTAACACCTGTTTTGTTATGCTTTCTTTAGTTTTTATTTTTTAATTTTATTTAAGGTATAGACTTGATTTGTCTTTGTTTTCTAGTTCAGGAATGGCAGCATACTCATCCACACGGTCGGAAAATTCGTCAGGAATACAGGATGAGGTGTATTGGGAATAATGCTTAGCTGCGCCTTCGGAATCATCTCATAGGCAGCAATGACAGTCTTCAAGGGGGCATTCTGATCCTTTTCGCCAGCCATCACTAATACCGGACACTTGATTTTACTCAGTATTTCCCTGCCTATATTTAAAGCATTATAATATTTATTGACCGTCAAGATCCACTTATCAAATCTTTCCGGGTCTGGCATCAGCGCGAGTTGCTGTTTAAAGTAGAGACTGTCCAGTTTGAAAAGCATATTCCTACTAAATTCAAATTTTCTGAAACCTTGCTTCCATTCTCCGGCACCGATTGCAATCAGCTTTTTAACCTTTTCGGGGTACTTTTGCGCCAAGAAATAGCCGGTGTAAGCGCCGTCGCTAAATCCTAAAACAGTAACGCTATCATTTGTTACTGCCTTAATAATCGCATAGACGTCCTGAGCCTTGCGCTGATAACTTGGTGTTTCTGAACCCATCTCGGATTTTCCATGTCCTCTGGTCGATACAGCGATAACCTGATAGCGTTTTGCGAGGCTGTCTATAAATGGTGCCATCTCATAGGTAGAGCCAACTATTCCTCCGTGCAGAATTACAAGCGGTTTGCCTTTTCCGTACACTTCATAATAAATTTTGGCGTCACCAGTACTTAGATAATGTCCTGCTTTTGGGTTGTTACCATAAGGAATTGCATTGGCAGGAGTAGGGCCTGCTTGCATAAAATATTTTAAGTTTTGGGGTGCCTGTGCCTGGCAAAAACCTGGCAAGGCAAATAAAAGAAGCAGGAAAAACAGGATGGCTTTGGCCTGCAAAATTGATGTTTTCATAATTGATCTTTGCTATTTAAAGGAGTTTAGAATGTTGTTCAATGCATTCTAAACTCCTTTTACACTGCAAAGGTCGGGTAACCAGTGGGCTGGCACCAATAAACAATCTTAAGAAATATCCTTAATCTAGTTTAAGGGGTCAGGCTTCACGAGCCATATCTTTCCTGATTTTGCTAAGGAATTCGGGGGTAATGCCCAGGTAGGAGGCAATTTGGGTATTGGGCAACCGATTAGTAAGATTAGGGTACTGCTCTAAAAAGGCTTTGTACCGCTCTTCGGCAGTGGAGCTGATGTTTTGCAACACCCGGTTTTGGAGTTCAATATACTTTCTCTCAATAATGATTCTGAAGTTGCGATCGAACTTATGGTAGTTGATATACAAATAGAGTAGATCCGGCTTCTTTATCTGCAAAATAACGGAAGGCTCTATGGCCTCAATATAAAGCTGGCTGGGTTTGTCGGAGTAAAAGCTGCCTAAATTGGTTATCCAGTCATTCTCAGCCGCAAACTGAATATTATGTTCCCCGCCTTTCTGGTCTACTCCGTACATTTTAAAACATCCGGAAACCACAAAATGAAAGTGCCGGCAAACATCATTCTGCTGAAGGATAAACTGCCTGCGTTTGACTTGTCGTTCCAAAAAAAGCTTTTTTACCTCCTCCCTTTCCTGCTGATTGAGAGAAAAATAGTTATTAAAATGAAGTATTAGCCTCTCTAATGACACAGGTTTTTGGGTTCTGTTTTTTTAGCATAAATAAAAAGCCAATGTACAACTTCAATGGTTTTTATGGAATGGCACAAAATAATATAATGGTGTTAACCCAGCTAGCTTCAAAGCGATGGCAGAACTGGATCAGTTTCCCTAAATATAACGAAAGCCAGAAATTGCCA
>JAQBNV010000562.1 GCA_028288395.1 Adhaeribacter sp.
TGGGCGGCGATTACCACCGGGTCAATATTTATTTCGGGCATGGCGCCATGGCCACCTTTGCCTTTTACGGTAACATACAACTCATCGGAACTGGCCATGTACATACCGGAACGCACCCCTACCTGGCCGGCCGGTAATACTGGGAAAACGTGCTGTCCGTAAATAGCTGCCGGTACAGGGTTCTGCAATACCCCTTCTTTAATCATGATAGAAGCGCCACCCGGAATAATTTCTTCGCCAGGCTGAAAAATCAATTTTACGGTACCTTCAAATTCCTGCTGCAATTGGG
This sequence comes from Adhaeribacter sp., assembly GCA_028288395.1. Lineage (GTDB taxonomy): Bacteria > Bacteroidota > Bacteroidia > Cytophagales > Hymenobacteraceae > Adhaeribacter. Next base: position 290 of record JAQBNV010000562.1, read on the forward strand.
TTAAGATACGGGCCGTACCCAGCAGCGAAGCCGTATGCACATCGTGGCCACAAGCATGCATTACGCCGGCATTCTGAGATTTGTAGGCAACTTCATTCTGCTCCTGGATTGGCAAGGCATCCATATCGGCGCGTAAGGCAATGGTGCGTTTATCCGGGTTTTTACCCTTTACCAATGCTACCACGCCGGTTTCGGCCATACTTATCGGCTCCAGCCCATATTCCTGCAGCTTCTGTTTTACAAAGGCAGCGGTGTTGTATTCCTGAAAAGAGAGTTCGGGATTGGTATGTAAATGCCGGCGAATGCCTACCGTATCGGCAGCAAATTGCGCTGCCAGTTGTTTAATTGCCTGTTTTAAATCGGCCATAAGAATTGTAAAATGATATTACTGGTTAAAAGGAAAAGTTAATAAAACTAATCTGATTTATGAGCTTAGTTAGGGTTTGTTTTAAGGTATTAAAGTTTTGTTGCTGATTAGAATTATCTTTAGCTTCTTAAATACCCCAAATTTATTTTCAACAAGCTTTTTTTATATAATACTCCAATCATTTGCTGAAAGTCCTTGTCTATATAATTCAAGTTCTTCAAAATATTCACCAAGCTGAGACCTATCCGGAGATAAGGAGGAATAAAAAGACAAGATTTTGTCGATTAGTTTGCTTGCTTCAATATTGGTATTATTTATAAGTTCACAAAATAATATCAAGTTCTCATTTCTATCAATTATGTCGCCAAACCGGATTTCCTCGCGGTTGTTTAATACTTTTCTTGTGTTGTGGTACTTATCAAAATATGGAAGAACTCCTTCAATAATTTTTCTACTCAGGAAGTCAGCCAGCTGGGTATATTCTGTAGTTGTTCTTGATGCCTACAACAATATCCTCAATTTCTTTACTTCCTGTTAATTCAAAGCCCCTTATAAAGGGTAACTTATCGCTTACTGCTACTAAAGCAATCTTTGTTTTAAAGTACTCGCTAACTCCCGCTCAACTTCCACGGGTGTCTAAGTGGATTACATGTAATAGGTCATTCGAAACAGGAATGAGTTTTCTTCCATGTAGAAAAAACCCAAAAGGTTTAAGATTATCAGCAACATTTTTTGTAAAGTCCTTAAATGCTGGTTTGAGTTCCTCTTTAGTTAATTGATTATAGACTTTCAAATCTTCCCATCTCATAGTGTATCAATTAAGCATACCTTTAACTATTACTTTGCTCAATGTAAGGTTAGCAACTAAATTGCAACTATCTATAAACTAAGGATTTTAAATTAAGCGGAATATTGAAAAGAAAAATAAAAAAGGCTCCTTCTAGCCCTTTATTTTACATTTATCTGGTCCACGACAATCATGGCATTGGGAGCTAGGTCTTTAATCCGGAGTAAAACCTGCTGGGCCTCAATCCGGCTAAAATAATCGCCTACTTTAACCCGCCAGGTAGGTTGTTTGTATTGGGGGTAAACTGGTTCATCGGGCAAACGCGCAACTATATTGGAGCGTAAATCCAGGGCGGTTTTTCGTTCTGTACCAGAATAGGCCAGGATGCGGTAACCCTGCGCAAAACGAATAGACTTATTCATCAGCTTCAAAGTATCCATTAAGGCAGTCACTCTGGCATTTACATGATTCGTTGGCATGGCTGCGGCAGGCGTCACTTTGCCGGTAGCCGGACCGCTTGCATTAGGCAGGTTAAATTTAGGCCGGTACTTACTCAGGTCTTCGGCTTTTCCAGTTGTTCCTTCTGTCCGGGTATCGGTTTTTCCGCCCGGCGTTTTAACCACACTTGCACAGGCCGACACCAGGGTCAGCAAAAATATTATTACAAACTTATTAAAGTAAATTCTTTTCATTTTTTACCAATTGAATACCCGCAGATGTGCCAATGCGATCTGCACCGGCCGAAATAAGTTCCTTCGCAAAAACAAATTCTCGAATACCACCAGAAGCTTTTATCCGGATATGTTCCGGCAAATTTTCGCGCATTAATTTAACATCGGCTACAGAAGCGCCCCGGCTGGAGAAGCCCGTAGAGGTTTTTACAAAATCGGCTTCGGCTTCGGCACAAATCTGGCAAGCCATAATTATTTCGGCTTCGCTTAATAGGGCTGTTTCGATGATAACTTTCAGGTGTGCATTTTTAAAATGGCACAAGGTAGCCATTTCACCAATTTCATTTTCCACTTCAGCATAATGTCCTGATTTAAAAGCTGCCAGGTTCATGACCATGTCTATTTCGGCGGCACCGGTAGTTAAAGCCTTATGGGCTTCAAAAAACTTTACTTCGGCCGTTTGATAACCTAATGGAAAACCGATAACCGTGGCAATTTTAATACCATTGCCGTTCAGGTTATTCATTGCCAATTTTACAAAGCAGGGCGGAATACAAACAGCGGCAAACCCGTACTGCTCGGCTTCGGCACATAAAGAAACGATCATACGCTCGTCTGCATCGGGGCGCAGAAGCGTATGATCGATATAGGAAGCTATATTTGTTATGGTTTCTATGGGTTTAACCTTCAATAATCACGCAACGATTATTGGTCACATCTTGTTCTACGTTCTTAAACTTCACATCCCGTAAAACCCGACCATCATTATACCGGACACTTACTTTATCATTACGGCCGGCTACTTTATGCGCCCGTACCGGCTGCACTTTTTCCGGCTCTGTTGCCGGCGGCATACCCGGAACGCTGTTACCGCTATCAAAAGTAGAATGTGCTTCTTCTTTTTCCAGCTTTAAAGCGGGTGCTTTTTGTTGCGGCCGGGGACGGGCTTCGCGCACTTCCTGCACTTCCTCCCGTTCCTGCACCGGAATATCGGCCCGGAAAAGGAACGAAATTGTTTCTTCGTTTACTTTCCCAATCATCCGCTTAAATAATTCAAACGATTCGAATTTGTATATCAGCAGCGGGTCTTTTTGCTCGTAAACGGCATTCTGTACCGATTGTTTCAGGTCGTCCATTTCGCGCAGGTGCTGGGTCCAGGCCGTATCGATGGTTGCCAGGGCTATTATTTTTTCCATCTCCCGGATCAACTCCTGCGAATGGCTTTCGAAGGTCTTTTTCAAATCAGAGACTACTGTTATTTGCCGGCGACCATCCGAGAAAGGTACCGCTACATTTTGAATTACTCCACCACGATTCTGGAAAATATCTGAAATAATCGGGTACGAGTGCGCGGCAATTTGTTCGGATTTAGCTAGGTAAAAAGTCAGAGCCTCGTTGTACAGGCGCTCCGTAAGCTGCTCTGCCGGCAGGCGCTGCAATTCATCGGCGGTAATAGCAGTATCAAAGCCAAACACCCGAATTATATTCAATTTGAAGTTATCGTAGTCGCCGCTGCCTTTGTGGTTCAACGCAGTATCTTCGGACGTATCATAAATCATATTCCAGATATCCAGTTGCAGACGCTCGCCATACAGGGCATTCCGGCGACGGCGGTATACAACCTCCCGCTGGGCATTCATTACATCGTCGTATTCGAGCAGGCGTTTCCGGGTACCAAAGTTGTTTTCCTCTACTTTTTTCTGCGCCCGTTCAATGGAGTTCGAAATCATAGAATGCTGAATCACTTCTCCTTCTTCCAATCCCATGCGGTCCATGAGACGGGCTATACGGTCGGAGCCGAATAAGCGCATCAGGTTATCTTCCAGACTCACAAAAAACTGGGAAGACCCCGGGTCGCCCTGACGGCCCGCACGGCCCCGCAACTGGCGGTCTACCCGGCGCGATTCGTGGCGTTCGGTACCAATAATGGCCAGACCACCCGCCGCTTTTGATTCGGGCGTAAGTTTAATATCCGTACCCCGACCCGCCATGTTGGTGGCAATGGTTACGGTAGAGGGCTTACCTGCTTCTGCTACTACTTCTGCTTCGCGCTGGTGCTGCTTGGCGTTAAGCACCTGGTGTGGAATTTTCCGCATTTGCAGCATCCGGCTTACCAGTTCCGATATTTCAACCGAAGTGGTACCTACCAGCACCGGCCGGCCGGCTTTGGTAAGTTCTACAATCTCCTCGGCTACGGCGTTAAATTTTTCGCGTACTGTTTTATAAACCTTATCGTGCTGATCGGCCCGTTGGGCCGGGCGGTTGGTAGGAATTACCACTACATCCAGTTTATAAATTTCCCAGAACTCGCCCGCTTCGGTTTCGGCAGTACCGGTCATACCACAAAGCTTGTGGTACATCCGGAAATAATTCTGCAAGGTAACGGTAGCGTAAGTCTGGGTAGCATCTTCTACCTTTACATTTTCTTTCGCTTCAATGGCCTGGTGCAAACCATCGGAGTACCGGCGGCCTTCCATAACCCTACCAGTTTGTTCATCTACAATCTTTACTTTCTTATCTTCTGTCAGGATATATTCTACATCCCGTTCAAATAAAGTATAAGCTTTTAACAGTTGGTTAATTGTATGAATGCGCTGCGATTTTTCGGCGAAATCATTCATTAACTTCTCTTTGTGGTGCAGTTTCTCTTCATCGGATGATTCTTTATCATTCTCGATATTGGCGAGTTCACTACCCAGATCCGGCAGAATGAAAAAGCTAGGGTCTTCTCCCTGGCCTGTGATCATATCAACCCCTTTTTCGGTTAATTCAATATTATTATGTTTCTCATCAATGGTAAATAAGAGGGGTTCATCGGCTTCGGGCATCTGACGGGCATTATCCTGCAGGTAGAAGTTCTCGGTCTTTTGCAGAATAGTCCGCATACCAGTTTCGCTCAAAAACTTAATAAGCGGCTTGTTTTTAGGTAAGCCCCGGTAAGCGCGGTATAAAGCAAGCCCTCCTTCTTTTTCATTGCCTTCTTTAATCAAACGTTTGGCCTCCACGAGAAAATTACCCACCAGTTTGCGCTGAGCATCTACCAACATAGAGATACGGGGCTTCAGCACGTAAAATTCGTGTTCATCACCGCGCGGCACTGGTCCCGATATAATTAAGGGGGTCCGGGCATCGTCAATCAAAACGGAATCCACCTCATCTACCATAGCAAAATGATGCTTGCGCTGCACCAGTTCATCGGTGTTGCGCGACATATTATCGCGTAGGTAATCGAAACCAAATTCGTTGTTGGTACCGTAGGTGATATCGGCCTGGTAAGCCCGGCGACGCGCATCGGTATTAGGCTGGTGCTTATCTATACAATCTATAGTAAGACCATGAAACTCAAATAAAGGAGCCATCCACTCTGAGTCACGTTTAGCCAAATAATCGTTAACGGTTACCACGTGTACCCCGCGCTTGGCTAAAGCATTTAAAAAAGCCGGTAGGGTTGCTACCAAGGTTTTACCTTCACCGGTCGCCATTTCGGCAATTTTGCCCTGGTGCAATACAATACCACCTATTAGCTGCACATCGTAATGAAGCATATCCCAGGTAACTTCACTACCAGCGGCCAGCCACTTGTTGTGCCAGATGGCCTGTTCGCCGTTAATCTCAACGTTGGGTTTGGTAAGCGCCAGTTGCCGGTCCAGATCAGTAGCGGGTACCATCAGTTGTTTATTTTCTTTAAACCGGCGGGCTGTTTCTTTTACGATGGCAAAGCTTTGGGGCAATACTTCAAGCAACACGACTTCCAGCTCTTTGTTACGGGTTTTCTCTAATTCATCTATCTCGTTGAAAACCGTTTCCTTCTGCATGATATCCAGATTGGGTTCATCCACAATTTTCTGATGCAAAGCTTTTATCTGGTTATCAATATCCTGCAGCCGTTCGTCTATCAGTCCTTTAACAGTAGCCGTGCGGTCCCGCAATTCTCCATCAGTTAGCGAAGCTAGTTTATTATATTCCTCATTAATGATGCTTATATAAGGCGTAATTTCTTTTATATCACGTTCAGATTTGGTTCCGAACACTTTAGCAATTGTTTTTCCGATAAAATCGAACATTTTTTTTCTTTTTAGAAATTAATGGTAATCATCAAAATTACGTTGTTTTTCCGAATATTCGTAAAAATGCGTAGTAAAACAAGCCTGGCCATAATAAGTAAGCCAGAAATATTTGGAGCGTACCCGCTATTTTTAAACGTACTGGTCTAACTTGTTATCCTTTTAACGATTAGGAACAAAAATGAATTCCCCATCAAAGGCAAAGATTATACCTATAATATTTGTCATTCTTTCCGGCCTGTTTTCTGCCAAATATTTCTAAAAAAAACCGGGCCGGGTAAATAAAATTTACCCGGCCCGGTTTTTTTTACTATTACTAACTGGCTTTCGGCTACCGCCCACCAACGCAATTATTTCTAAATTAAGCCTCTTTTAGTTTTTGCGCCGAAGCGTTATCGTGTTGCATTTGCATCATAATATCGTGTACACATCGGTACAAGGCATCTTCTACAGTTGGCATTAAATCGGCTTTAATACTGCTTAAAGCTGTATTCCGGGGCCGGTAAGCCGGTAAGCCCATATTAATCATTTCTGTTTCGATTAATTTTATATCTTCTATCCGGGCAACCGCAGCAGCCAACCGGGCAAACTCCGCCCAGGTGTAAGTGCCTTTGTTTGCTAAATGCCAGATACCCCGGGCATCGTCTAGCAGGATATCTAAAGAAATATTTACCAGGTCGGGCACATACGTAGGTGTAATATATACATCATTTGCCGCCGTAAAAGCATTTTCTGACATAAAGGCATGCAGCGCATGATAAATAAAATTATATTTGTCCCAACTGCCAAAAAAAGCACTGGTACGCACGACCAAAGCAGTAGACAATATTTTAAGTACTTCCTGCTCGGCTAATAATTTACTACTGCCATACACATTACGGGGATTTGCCGGATCTTCTTCGGTATAAGAACCGGTTTTTGTTCCATCAAATACCAAGTCCGAGGAAAATGTCAACAGTTTTAATTCATGTGCTTTACATGTCGCTGCCAGAATGGCCGGTCCATCGGTATTTTCGCGAAAACAACGGTCCGAATCTTTTTCTGCCTCATCTACGCGCACGTATCCGGCCGTATTAATTATTGCCCAGGGTCTGTATATTGCTATTGCGGCCTCTACCGATTGGGCGTTTGTAATATCCATTTCCTGGCGGTTCAGCAACCGGTAAGTCAACCCGCGCTCTTTACAAATCTGGGCAAAGGCCCGGCCTAACGTTCCGGTAGCGCCAGTTATCAAAATCGGGGCCACGTGTTCATGCGTGTTCATCAGTTGGTGCTTCGGTGACTGGATATAGGATTTTTTATGTTTATAAACATAACGTTCTTCGCGGTCCCACCAACCTTTGGTCTCTAATACCGGATGATTATAGGTTCCTTTATGCGCCAAATCCCGGAGCATTGCCACCATCGCCGTTGGTCTTGGTTCAGCGCTGCGCAGATCATACGCCCCGTTTTCGTAGTGATTATTCTTTTGGGTGAGCAGGCTGTTCCAGTCGTAGGAGCCAAGTAAAGCCCAGGCCGTAACGGCCTGAATATTTACACCACTGGCTTTTAAATTATCGGCTACCTCCCAAATTTCTTTAAACCAACGCATCTGCTCTTCGCGGGTGCAGCAAAGATGCGCTTCAGTTACCGCAATAGGCAACTGATAGCGTTCCCAGACTTCCTGCAACAGTGCTTTTATTCCTTTTCTTTCTACACCCCGTACCCGTACAGTTTCTACATCGGCAAACCGGTGGGTACCATTAGCCCCATGCGTGTGCAACGGATAAGCAACCAGGTGTTCATCCAGGTAGCGCTCGCTGGTAATATAATGGTTAATGCCTAAGATATCCGGCGGCAATGGATCATCTACAAACGAGAGCAATTCTGCTTGGGTAAGACCGGCATCCCGTAAATAATGCCACATTACATGCTGCGGCGAAACTTTGCCGCAAAGCAGGTCAAAAGAAAGCCAACGCCGGGCATTTTCAAATTCGGCCTGATAGGTTAATAGCGGGGTACTCTGGGTATAACCCAGGTCTTCGGTTTGCACCAGTTTAGCCGCCGGGTTTACCAGCCGGATGGCCTGCATGGCCAGCCGCGTACCCTGTACCTGGTGGTACAAAGCCCGGATAAATTCCCGATCGGTTTTGCCGTGCGGGTACCAGAAACCATATAAACCACTAAAACGAGCCGTAGTTAACGGCTCGTTTACCGGCGTATAATAATTTACCCAAGGATACCGCTCGGCCACTTTGCCGGCGAAAGCGGCTAGCCCCACCGGAAACGCCGGATCTAACAGGTTGGTATAAGCCGGCCCACTACCATGGTGAACCAAGCCTACAATCGGATCTATGTTTAACTTTTGTAAACGGTTTAAGCGCTCATCTGCCCAACACCAGTCTGGCTTATCCAGGCCCGTAGGAGCAACGTGTTCCCAAAGAATTGGATAACGAAGCTTTTTGATGCCGATGGCCGCAAATAAATCCAGATCAGAAATCCGGTTTAAGTGGCCGCTTCGGCTAATCTGGTCGAAGAACTTATCTCCGACTCGGTTGTGACTACACTCAACCCCGCCCCAAAGATCAACGTGCGCCATTCGAACTGATTTTGATGGAAGATCCGTTTAGCGACGATGACTTGCCTTTAACTATCTTTTCTATTTCGGCAATTGTCTTATCTTCTTCTACCTTTTCAGTTATCTTTTTGTAAAGGGTAAGCGCCTGGGCCACTACCTGGTCCATGTTATAATATTTGTAAGTAGCCAAACGGCCTACGAAATGAACACCCGGAGTTTGGTCGGCTAGTTTTTTGTATTTGTTGTAAAGTTCGGCATTTTCCGGCCGCGGCACTGGATAATACGGATCGCCATCGGCCTGCGGATATTCGTACACCACGCTGGTTTTTGGATGTTTCTGGCCAGTCAGGTATTTAAACTCGGTGATACGGGTATACGGCTGCTCGTTCGGGTAATTTACCACGGCCGTTGGCAGGAAGGTTTCGGTATTCAGGGTTTCGTGCTTGAACTCAAGCGACCGGTAAGGCAGCTTACCAAACTTAAAATCGAAATATTCATCTACCGGTCCGGTAAAGATCATCTCTTTAAAAGGAATAATATTCATTATTTCTTTATAGTCGGTATTAAGCATTACCTTAATATTAGGGTGCGACAGCATGTTTTCGAACATTCTGGTGTAGCCGTGTAAAGGCATAGCCTGGAAGGTGTCGGTAAAATAACGACCATCGCGGTTGGTGCGAGTTGGTACGCGTGAAGTTACTGATTTGTCCAGTTCAGACGGATCCATGCCCCACTGTTTGCGGGTATAATTCCGGAAGAACTTTTCGTATAACTCCCGGCCTACTTTACTTACCACCACATCTTCGGAGGTTTTTACGACCGCTACTTGCTCCGCTACCGATTCAAACCAATCTTCCAGCTCAAAAGAAGTTAAGTTTAAGCCGTATAATTTATTAATAGTATCTAAATTAATTGGAATAGGAACCAGTTGCCCGTCTACGCTAGCCAGCACCCGGTGCTCATAAGACCGCCACTCGGTAAATTGGGTAAGATAATCGAAGACATCTTTGGAATTGGTATGGAAAATATGCGGACCATATTTGTGAACCAGGATACCTTCTTCATTATAATGATCAAAGGCATTACCCGCGATATGCGGACGTTTGTCTATGATAAGTACTTTTTTATTAGATCTGGTGGCAAGACGTTCTGCCAATACACTGCCGGCAAAACCAGCTCCAACGATTAGATAGTCAAACATTTTAGAATAAATTATGAAGTTAAATCTTTAAATTAATTTTGTTTAAGCGTACTACAAAGGCCTAGCCGGTCCGGAATCACTTCTTTTCGGCAAATGAATCCTGCATCAAGCCCACCATTTTCTGCCAGGTTATATCCCAGGAAATACCCGACAGAAAAGCTTCAGTTCTGGCTTTCCAATCCGGATCTTCCCGTTGGGCCAGCCCTTTTTCAATAGCGGCAGCAAAATCTTCGGGGGTATCGGCAATATGCACCAGCCCCAGTTCGCCGTAAGGCCGCACGACATCGGTAATAGAAGTTGATACAACCGGTTTACCACCCGCTAAATATTCGGGCGTTTTGGTCGGACTTATATATTTGGTTGATTCGTTTAGAGCGAAGGGCAACAAAGCCACATCCCAGCCACTCAGGTATACCGGCAGTTCTTTATAATTTTTACCACCCAGGTAATGGATATTCCCCCCCTGCGGTAGATCAGCCGGATTAATTTTTACTACCGGGCCAATAATTACAAAATGCCAGCCGGGCCGCAACACGGCCAGGCCGCGCAATAATTCGATATCAAAACGTTCATCTACTACGCCATAAAACCCAAAGCGCGGATGCGGGATAGCCGCCTGATCGGCAGGTTCGGGCAAATCCTGACGCGCCTGACCAAAATGCGCTTTATCTATGCTGCTCGGGAAAGCATAGACTTCCGGATGTTGATCTTTTTTAGCTTCATAAATACTTTGCCCGCCGGTAAACACCAAATCCGCTTTTTGAAACATTTCGGTTTCCAGTTCGCGGAGGCGCGGCGGCGCTCCTTTAAAAGCAGATAGCTCATCCATGCAATCGAAAACGGTAAGCACAGGCTTTAAGTGGCGGGTTATTTCCAGCGCCATTGGGGTGTAATACCAGAATATAAAACGATTTAAATTACGTTCGGCAAAAAACTGGTTTAATAATTTTATTTGCAGTTCATCCGATTCCTGGGGCGTTAACCCGTTAGGTAAATGAGCCACAATTATGTTAATATTTCCGCCTTCGCGGGTAGTAAGGTCTAAGCGGGATTCAGCCCCGTCGTAGAACATCGGTTCTTCAAAATAGTAAAGATTGCTATGCTGGGCAAAACGGGTTAATAAATGCTGGGGGCGTTGAAACACAAAATCCCAACGCAAATGCGACATGCAAACAATATCAGGCAGGTCGGTTAAAAAATCATTAATATTTTTTTTATCAGCTGCTACTGCAGCATTCTCATCGTTACTTAAAAATAAAGACTCCTGGTTTAAGCGGTTCATGGTTAAATCGGCTTTGCTGGCCGCACTGTCGAGGTCAATTTTTAACATAGTATTAAAAGAATTTTAAAATCTTATTATGATTTTATTAATATAAAAGATAAAGATGTATCAAAAACCTGTTAGGTAGGATAGGTTTTGCTTACAGAAGGGTTGTACGGAAATATTAGAAAAAGGCTGTGAAATAATCAACCTATTGCTTGTTATTTTGCCAAATATCAGTATTAAGCAAGCAAATTTGCTCAGTATTTATACCGATTAAGTCGTTATACAACTATCATATCAAGCAGGTTATAGGCCAAATTAGCCTGCTAGTATTGGTCTAAAAAGATTAGAAAAAGACGGTAAAATGAAGATAATTCAGTAAGGTTAAATACCTATCTAATTAGTATAGTACAATTATTAAATAATTAAACGCAAAAATTGATAATAAAATAAATTGAACTTTTAATTTAGGAGTACTCTATAAATACAATTATATAATTTAGCTACGTTTAATTTTATAAATATTAAATAGGAAAATTCAGGAAAATATTTTCTGCAACTCCTGCACATCTTCCCAGCCACTAGCGGTTTTAAGCCATTGCTTTCGGGTACCAACCGAGGCAAAACCAGCTTGTCGAAATAATTTTAAACTAGGCAGGTTCGTATCGGCGATGGTGCAATAAACCTGGTGCAAAAGCAGAATGTGCTGACAGTAGTTAAGGAATAAAGTTAAAGCGCCGGAGGCAAATTGCATTTGCCGGAATTTTTCCTGAATTACAATTCCAACACCGGCGCGGCCATGAAAAGGATCAAAGTCGTAAAGGTCGATTACCCCAATCCGTTGGTGGCCGGTAGTACAAATTATTAAACGTAATTGCTTAACGGTGTAAATATCTGCCGAGGCCTGATCCAGATAAAGCTGTAGCACTTCTTTTGAAAAAGGAGTGACGGTATTGCTTACCTGCCAAATGGTTGTATTATTTTCAAGTTGATATAGAAATTCCAGGTCTGATTTTTCCAGGGCCCGCAGGTATAATAAATCAGATTTCAGGAACACGCTTTTTTTAGTCGTTAGTAGTTAGCAATCAGAGAGTAGCCTTTCGATCTAAATTCTTAAATATTTAAGGATTGGTAAATTATTCTGGAAGATACAACATCACTAAAGCTTTAGGGTAATTTAAATGCTAATTGCTAAAAACTAATAACTACCTGCTAACAGTTAAATATTAATTTTGCCTTCGAAAACCAATACAGCCGGACCAATCAGGTAAATATCTGATACGGTTTCGCCGGTTCGGTTAAAGGCTACTTCCAGGTTGCCGCCCAGCGTTTTTATTTTTACGGGACTCGTACGGCCTTTAAAAGAAGCCGCAATAGCGGTAGCAGTTACACCTGTCCCGCACGAAAAGGTTTCGTCTTCTACCCCGCGCTCGTAGGTACGTACAAATAAGGGCTCATCCTGTGCGGGCAGCTGGGCAAAATTCACATTGGTTCCTTCAGTCTGGAAACGGTCGTTATACCGGATGCTACGGCCTTCCTGAAAAACCTCAAACTGGGCTACATCCGGCACAAAAGCCACGTAGTGCGGCGAACCGGTATTTAAAAAATAAAAATTATCGGTGCACTCAATGGCCTGCACATCGTTCATTTTTAAAGAAATATTTCCTTCGGCGGAAATACTGGCATAATGCTCGCCATCGGCTGCCAGGAAATAAGCTTTATCCGAAATAATATTTAATTGTTTTGCAAACTGAACAGTACACCGACCGCCGTTGCCACACATAGAACCAAGCCTTCCATCGGCATTAAAATAAACCATTTCAAAATCATACCCTGTACGGTTTTGCAGGAGAATAAGGCCATCGGCCCCAATACCCATACGACGCTCGCACAAGCGGGCCACCAGGCTTTGGTCAGTTTTATCAAAAGAACCCTGCCGGTTGTCAATCATTACAAAATCGTTGCCCGTTCCCTGGTATTTATAAAATTGAATTTCCATCTTTCTGTTTATATTCCCTTGCGTTTTTATAATGGCCGACGGGCAGAGAGTTATCTCCTACCGGTAATTTATTTTTATATTTGCCGCGCTGTACCTTACGAAGGAGGCAAAGATACGAATTTTAAGGCAGTAAATACAGGCTTAACCCAGCGTTAGCCATAAATGCCCGGCTCTTAAAGGCGCATCAACTTTAATTAATCAGATAACCAAAGCATCATTCATGTATACCTTTTTAACGGTTCAGAACTGGGCAGATTACGAACTGCTGGATGCCGGCAACTTTGAAAAGCTGGAGCGCTTTGGTGCTTATATTTTGGCGCGCCCCGAACCCCAAGCCATTTGGGACAAAAGTTTGCCGCAATCGGAGTGGGACCGTTTGGCGCAGGCTATATTTAAAAAAGAAAAAGGCAGTACCGAAAAAGGCCAGTGGCAACTGAAAAAAGGAATGCCGGAGCAATGGTTTATTCAGTACCATTATGGAGAATTGGATTTGCGTTTCCGGCTGGGTTTGTCTTCTTTTAAACACGTAGGTATTTTTCCGGAACAGGCCCCGAACTGGCAATTTATTTACGACCAGACCCGGCAACTTAAAACCAGGCAACCCAAAATATTAAACATGTTTGCTTATACCGGCGGGGCTTCGTTGGCGGCCCGGGCCGCAGGTGCCGACGTAACCCACCTGGATGCGGTAAAAGCCGTAAACTACTGGGCCCGCGAAAACATGGAAGCCAGTAACCTCACCGATATCCGGTGGATAGTGGAAGATGCCATGAAATTTGCCCGCCGGGAAGTAAAACGGGGGAATAAATACCAGGGGCTAATATTAGATCCGCCGGCTTACGGCCGCGGTCCAAACGGAGAAAAATGGCAACTCGAAGACGAATTAAGCGAATTAATAAAATTATGCGGCCAGTTACTTGACCCAACGGATAATCTTTGTCTGATAAATTTGTACTCCCTGGGCTTTTCGGCCCTAATTCTGGAGAATCTGGTAAAACAGAACTTTGAATTTTCGGCTTCGGGTATCCAGGAAATGGGAGAACTTTATTTACAGGATAAGCAGGCGCATAAATTACCTTTAGGTACTTTTTACCG
>JAQBNV010000583.1 GCA_028288395.1 Adhaeribacter sp.
CCTGATTATTTAAAAACTAAAAGCCTCCGGTAATATTACCGGAGGCTTTTAGTTTAGAGCCTGAAAAACAGATTAAAAATTAACTTTTAGTGAAAAGCCAGGCCAATGGTGGAGGTACCAGTGGAAAGATCCAGGAATAAGCCGATTTTATTATTAATGTGATATTCAGTTCCAATATGTAAATCAAGATATAAAGGACTGGCACCGTTATAAATATTGCGGTCGCCTTCGTAATCATCGTGCCAGCTTACGTTCCGGATGGCAAAACCCAACGAACCAGCCAGGTAAAAATCCCATTTAGCATTCGCATTCAGAATCCGGTCAAAATAGTACGTTCCTTTCACCCCAATCGGAACAACTGTTTCGCGGTAAGTATAATAATTATTGTACTTTTTATTTCCTCCGTTCCAATAATGATTGCGGTAAGAATAAATGCTAATGAAGGGCGCCAGGGTAAAGTTTTTTGCTACATCCAATTCGTAGTTCAGATGCAAAACCGGCATAGAATGACCTACATAGCCATAATATCCAATACCAACACCAAAATTCAAGGTTTTACCGTAGGTTTGCTGCGCATAAACGGCTACCTGCATGAGGGTAAAAAGCAATAATAAAGAGAAAAATTTTTTCAAGAGTTTAATTTTACTGGTGTATTTATCTAATAGACCAAAGGTAACCAATATATCTTGTCAACCAAATTAATTATTTGCACTTTACTTATAAATTTGCAATTATACCGGTCACTTAAAACAAACTAAAATGACAATCCTCCGGAAACATGCAATAATTTTCTGCTATAAATTTTATATTCAGGCATTTAGAAGCGGAAGCGAACCCTGATTTATTTAATTAACCGGGGCTTGCGTTCGCCGATCTGCTGCCGCCACATGGCATAATAAAGTCCTTTTAGCAACAGGAGTTCGGCATGGCTGCCCTGCTCCACTATTTTTCCTTTCTCCAATACATAAATAGTATCGGCGTGCATTATGGTGGAAAGGCGGTGGGCAATCAGGATAGTTATCTGTTCGCGGAGCGCCGAGATCTCCCGGACGGTGGCGGTTATTTCTTCTTCTGTCAGAGAGTCGAGGGCCGAAGTGGCTTCGTCGAATATAAGCAGGCGGGGGTTCCGGATTAGCGCCCGGGCAATAGATAACCGCTGCTTTTCGCCCCCCGACATTTTCAGGCCGCCTTCTCCTATTTGGGTATTAATTCCTTCGGGGGAGCGGGTGAGTAAGTTGGTACAGGAGGCTTTTTGCATAGCCGCGTAAACTTCTTCGTCGGTGGCATAGGGCTTTACAAACTGAAGGTTATCTTTAATGGTACCCGAAAATAAATTGGTTTCCTGGGTTACAAAACCCAGTTGCCGGCGGGCCTCGTTCAGCCAGATTTCTTTGCCCGATATATTATTGTACAAAACCTCGCCGCTTACGGGCACATACAAACCCACCAACAATTTCACCAAAGTAGATTTTCCCGAACCCGAAGGGCCCACAAAAGCAATGGTGTCGCCGGTATTGGCCTGAAAAGAAATGCCATCGAGTGCATTCTGGGGCGCATCCCTGTGCCGGAATACCACCTCTTCAAAACGCAGGTGCTGCAGGGGCCCAATATCAATCGCCGATTCGGGGCGCTTTTCGATGGGTTTCTGCATCAGTTCCTCAAAATTAAACAAAGCCGCTTCTGCTTCGCGGTACGTCAGAATAATGGTACCCAAATCCTGCAGCGGCCCAAAAATACTAACCGAAATAAATTGCATCGAAATCAATTCACCGGTAGTAAGCCGGTCGCGGAAAATAAGCCACAACAGGGTAAACAAAATAGATTGTTTCAGGAGGTTAAGCGCCGTACCCTGTAAAAAAGAAAGCGTCCGCACCCGCTTCACCTTTACCATTTCCAACTCAAATAGCTGTTCGGTATGCCGCCGCAGCCGCCTTACCTCCTGAAACGTAAGCCCCAGGCTTTTCACCAGTTCGATGTTGCGCAACGACTCCGTAATAACCCCCGACATTTTATTTGATGCCCGGTTTATAGAACGCTGCATGGTTTTGATTTTAGCGCTTAACAAACTCGTCAGGCCGCCCAGCACCACTATCCCAATCAGAAAGATGGGCACCAGGGCCCAGTGTTTGGTTATGGCATACCACACCAAAAAGCCGACCCCCACAATAGAAGAAAACAAAATATTGATAAAAGCCGTGATAAAGCGCTCCGTATCCCTGCGTACCCGTTGCAAAATAGAGAGCGTTTCACCACTATTCTGATCGGCATACTCCTGGTACGACAGGCGGAGCGTCTGCTTTAAACCATCGTTAAATATTTGCACCCCAAATTTCTGCACCACCAGGTTCGTAAAATATTCCTGGAAAGCTTTGGCTAGGCGCGAAAGCAAAGCAACAACCACTGCCAATCCCATCAGCAGCAGCGCGCCATTTACCCGTTCGTCGGGAGATTGCATAAAGGGC
Source organism: Adhaeribacter sp. (assembly GCA_028288395.1). Taxonomy (GTDB): domain Bacteria; phylum Bacteroidota; class Bacteroidia; order Cytophagales; family Hymenobacteraceae; genus Adhaeribacter. The sequence goes on from JAQBNV010000583.1 coordinate 2,463, forward strand.
GGGGTAGCGTAGTTATCAATAATTTTCCCAAAGATAACCGGGTCGTAAAGGGCCAGCACCTGACTGACACCGGCCAGCAACAACGACAGCATAACCAAGCCCCGGTGGGGCCTAAGGTAAGTAAGCAGTACACGCATAAAACAGAGATAAAAAAATATTGACTTACGGGCTAAAGGCCGACAAGTCTGATTTTTTCCAGGGAGCAACTACGGCGCTTCCGGGGCGACAATACCCTATTTTAGTCCTGGCTCCAAAGGGTTACAGCCCGGGAAAGGCCCCGAAAGCACCAGTAGTATTCATTAATTAAAAAGGAAGAAGTAAATATTGCGGCAGGTCATTTTTTTTGAATTGTTCAGGCACCAAAAGCGTTAAGAATAAGAAAAAGAAAAGGTTTATTCCGTATCTTTACATTCATAACAAAAAAACCGCTGCATTGTGGGAAAACCGCAGTAGCACCAAAACCAAAAATTAAATATGGGTAGGTCACAGGAAACTTTTAACAAA
>JAQBNV010000600.1 GCA_028288395.1 Adhaeribacter sp.
AATCTGCTACTCTTAACCGGATGGTAATGCCGGATTTATTAATAATCATTAAATCATCCGAATCCATTACGCCGTGAATGGCTACCAGGTGGCCGGTCTTTTCGGTAACATTCAGGGTTTTAACGCCTTTGCCACCCCGGTTTGTTATACGGTATTCTTCAATGGCTGACCGTTTGCCGTATCCTTTTTCCGAAACCACGAGCAAATTCATCTGCTCATCGTTAACACAAACCATACCAACAACTTTATCTTCTTCGTTGGCCAGGGTTACACCGCGTACGCCAGCTGCATTTCGGCCCATCGAGCGGACTTTGTCTTCGTTAAACCGCACTGCCCGGCCCGATTTAAGTGCCAGCACAATATCGTTCGTACCGTTAGTAAGCCTTACATCCAGCAGGCAATCACCATCGTTAATGGTAATCGCATTAATGCCGTTCAGGCGCGGCCGGGAATAAGCTTCCAGCGGGGTTTTCTTGATAACACCTTTCTCGGTGCAGAAAATCAGATAATTATTCAGTACGTAATCCGGATTTTTTAAATCGTGCACGTTTATTACGGCCCGTACCTTGTCGTCTTTCGGAATTTGAATCAGGTTCTGAATGGCCCGACCTTTGGTGGTTTTGCCGCCTTCCGGAATTTCGTATACTTTTAACCAGAACACGCGGCCGAGTTCGGTAAAGAAAAGCATATAATTGTGGGTGCTGGCAATAAATAGATGTTCGGTAAAATCATCCTGTTTGCCGGCGGAAGCACCGCGCGAACCAATTCCTCCGCGGCTTTGGCTGCGGTATTCGGTTAAAGCGGTACGTTTGATATAACCTTCGTGCGAAATGGTAATAACCATGCTTTCGTCCGGAATCATATCTTCCATGGAAAAATCACCGGCCGACATTTCGATAGTAGTCCGGCGAGCATCGCCGTAGCGCTCTCTTATTTCCAGCAGTTCGTCTTTTATAATCTGCATCCGTACCGGTTCGCTGGCTAATATTTCCTGCAGGCGATCGATTAAATGTTTTATCTCTTCGTACTCTTTAATGATTTTATCCCGCTCCAGCCCGGTTAACCGCTGTAAACGCATTTCCAGAATAGCCCGTGCCTGGATGTCGCTCAGACTAAAACGTTCAATCAGACCAGCCCGCGCAATTTCGGGATCACGCGAAGAGCGGATCAGATTTATTACTTCGTCGAGGTTGTCCAGGGCGATGAGTAAGCCTTCTAAAATATGGGCTCTTTTCAGCGCTTCGGCCAGTTCGTACTCCGTCCGTCGGATTACCACCTCGTGCCGGTGGTTCACGAAATGTTTGATTAAATCTTTCAGGTTCAGCGTCATCGGCCGACCACCCACCAAGGCTACATTATTTACGCCAAATGAGGATTGTAGCTGGGTATATTTATAGAGATTATTCAGTACCACGTTGGGCATGGCGTCGCGTTTCAGATCGTACACGATGCGCAAGCCATCGCGATCCGATTCGTCGCGTAAATCCGAAATGCCTTCTATTTTCTTTTCGTTAATTAAAGCCGCGGTTTTCTCAATCATGGCGGCTTTATTCACCATATAGGGGATTTCGCTGATTATAATTTGTTCTTTACCGGAAGGTAAAGTTTCGAAAGCAGCTTTCGCCCGCACGATAACCCGGCCGCGGCCGGTTTCAAAGGCAGAACGCACCCCTTCGTACCCGTAGATAGTACCACCGGTAGGAAAGTCTGGAGCCGTAATATGCTCCATTAGTTCGGCAATTGTTATTTCGTTATTATCGATATAGGCAATAATGCCGTTCACAACTTCTGTGAGGTTATGAGGCGCCATGTTGGTAGCCATACCTACCGCAATACCCGAAGTGCCATTTATCAGCAGGTTCGGAATTTTGGCCGGCATTACACTTGGTTCGTTCAGGGAGTCGTCGAAGTTGGGCACAAAATCGACAGTGTTCTTTTCGAGGTCTGATAGCAATTCATCGGCGATCCGTTTTAGACGGGCCTCAGTGTAACGCATGGCAGCCGGCGAGTCGCCGTCTATCGAGCCAAAGTTACCCTGGCCGTCTACCAATGGATATCGCAAGGACCAATCCTGGGCCATCCGAACCATGGTTTCGTAAACGGAAGAGTCACCGTGTGGGTGGTACTTACCAAGTACTTCCCCTACAATACGAGCCGATTTTTTGTGGGCCTTGTTGTAAGATACACCTAATTCCGACATACCGTATAGTACGCGGCGGTGAACTGGTTTCAATCCATCGCGCACATCGGGCAGGGCCCGCGATATAATAACCGACATCGAATAATCGATGTAAGCGCCACGCATTTCGTCTTCAATATTTATAGGAATTATTTTTTCGCCTTCAGCCATATAGGTAGCTCAAAAATTATTTTAAATGATTAACCATAAAAGCGCAAGTTACGTATTTTTCGCGGTTTAGCCTATCTTTATTTCTGCTGCTTGCGGCCCTTTTTTTGCGATTTCTGATTGTCCTGAGCAGTTTTCTTTGGTAATTTTTCACCAATTCGCGGGTTTTGCTTTTTCAAAATGGGTTGCCCGCGGTAAACTTTTTTGCCGTGTAAATGCTGTTTGCGGGTATGACAGGAGTAAATGGGGCAAGCTGGTTTACAGGCCGTAAAACTTAAAATAAGAACTAGAAATATTAGAAAATATTTATTCATAAATGTTTTAGCTGCAGCTACTCCAGTTACAGGTAGGCAATAACCTGCCTGCGGAGCCTTAATAATCTTTAATTTAAACGAATGTATAAAGGTATTATTCTAATTGCTTAAATGAATATAAAATTAATTAAATATTAGTTTTTATTTATGGCAACTAGCATTTTGTCATCAGCCTTTAAGAAATTATCACCTGGCCTGTGTTGCGCAATAAAGAATTAAACCCAAAGAAGGAATCTCTCCCATTTCTGGATAACAAATCTCCTGATACTTTTTGTAAAGAATTCATCACTTTAAATTAGATTAAAACCTTATTCAGAATAAGTAACATTGCTATATATAATAACGTATTTTTATCATCATAGCAATATTAATCCTAAATATTCCTATAGAATTCCTATATTCGGAATATATAGTTGATTGTAGTATAGCGTACATTAAAGAAGTAATCTTAATAATTGATAAAAATCCAATTAACAAATGATTTAAATTATAGGATAACCTGTATTTGTTCTTCCTAAATAAGCATTAAATATTAGCAAATTTTTCCGCAAGAAAATTTATAACGACTTTACAGCTATAGGTTTAGTTGATGTTAATAATTATAAAATGAAAATATGTTATAGCCACAACTAATAATATCATCCATACAATCCTGAATTAAACTAAATGCAGCTAATCAAATAATTATATAAATAGGTGAATTTAAATATATTAAATATCAATTTTTAGGAATAGAATAGTCGATAATAGGTTTATATTCTCAATCTATTATAAATGTGTTAGTACAACCTAATTTCTTTATTGTAGATAAATTATAAATTAAATCATACACCTAAGTAAATAAGTATAATTATTAAGATTGATGTTTTTACCAGGTGTATTGACAAGCTACTTTCTTAAAATAATAGGATTAAATGGTTTATTTTATTGCAATTGGTTAAATTAAATAACGCCCCTAAATCTTTAATATATGCATACAAACTAACCCAGCTAATCTTTATTGCGGGCCCGCAATATCAGAACTACTCCCTTTTACCGAAAACAGGCATGCCTTGGCATTAATTAAAACTAAATACCAAGGCATTGATTCGCCTAATCCCCAATATTAGGCAACCCTTAGGAATCATTCTTATGTAAAATTTATAAAGTTTTGAAAATGGAAATTATTTTACCCCAGAAGCTTACCAATCCCTATTCCAAGGTAATGTTAACCACTAGCCGCAGCTGGATCTCTCATTTTGTTTTTGCCCTTATCGTTTTAGTAAATGCCTCCTCTACTGCAATGGCGCAGCAAACAATTTCGGGGAGAGTAATCGGTGCCTCTGATAATGCAAGCCTTCCCGGGGTTACGGTTGTAGTAAAAGGTTCTAATGTAGGTACAACTACGGATGCCGATGGAAAATACACTATTACAATGCCCGCCGGACAAGACGTACTTACTTATACCTTTATTGGCTATACCCCGCAAGACATTGCCGTAGGCAATCGGACCACCATAAACGTAACCTTGCGCGAAGATGCCAAAGCTTTGAATGAAGTGGTGGTGGTAGGCTATGGTACCCAACGTCGGGAAGAAGTAACTTCGGCAGTTACCTCGGTTAAAGCAGAAGAGTTCCGGCAATCAGGTGCCCGTAATGCCATGGATTTGATTCAGGGAAAAGTGGCCGGTTTAACCGTTACCCGCAGTGGCAGCAATCCCAACTCCGGCGTAGCCCTGCAAATCAGAGGTGTTAATTCCTTGCGCGGCGATCAGGGTCCGTTGGTGGTTATTGACGGTATCCCGGGTGGTAACCTGGACTTATTGCAGCAAGACGACATAGAGTCGATTGATGTGCTGAAAGATGGTTCGGCGGCAGCTATCTACGGCACCCGGGCCAACGGCGGGGTAATATTGGTAACAACCAAGAAAGGAAAAGCTGGCCCGCCCCGCTTCGATTATTCTACTTACTTCCGGAAAGAATACGTACGCGACCGTCCCGAATTTTTAACAACGGACGAATTCCGGCAAAAATTAGCCGAAGGTTATAACCTGGGCCAGGATTACGGCAACTCCACCGATTTCTTTGATGAATTAATCAATCATAAAAATTTATCGCAGTATCATAATTTAGCTCTTTCGGGTGGCTCCGCCAGTACCAACTACCGGGCCAGCGTATATTTTCAGGATTTACAAGGTATTGCCAAAGAAAATGGTCGTTCACAATATGGCGGCCGCTTAAGCATTAACCAAACCGGATTAAAAGATCGTTTAACAGCTCAAATAAATTTAGCCTCCAATTTTAACCGGGCCAACCTGCTGGGCGGCGGTGGCTGGGAAAGCTCTTTGATGCGCAATCCAACCTTGTCGGTTTATAATCCTGATGGTACCTATTATTTCGAAGGAACCAGCACGAATGAGGTAGCCCGCCTGGAACAGGAAACCAGCCACCGGCAACAGCAAACCAGCTCCATAGATGCTAAATTTACTTTAGAACTGATAAAAGGACTTAGGGCTTCTATTTTTGGCGCTATTCAGCGCGATAGCCGGTTGGATGGAGCTTACCGGACCTTGGCTTCTGAATTTTCTTTAGAGAACGATGTACTGAAAGGTGGTGGCTACGCTTCCCGGAGCACTTATTTAAGCAACAACTATACCGTGGAGCCCACCGTGGAATACAACCGTAACATTGCCGATGTTCATCACATAAATGCAGTGGGCGGTTATAGTTATCAATATTTTGTGGAGGAAAACTTTTCGGCGAATAACTACGGCTTTGTAAATGATATTTTTGAAGAAAATAACCTGGGTTCCGGCAGTACTTTAGGCCCGCCGCGCGGAATGGGCAGCGGCAAAGGCGATAATACCCTCATTGCTTACTTTGGCCGGGTAAATTATTCTTTCGCCGATAAATATATGTTGTCATTGATTCTGCGCCGGGAAGGTTCCTCCCGCTTCGGGGAAAATAATAAATGGGGAAATTTCCCGGCCGTATCGGTGGGCTGGAATATTGCCAACGAAGATTTTATGCAAAGTATTAATGCGATAAGCTTACTTAAATTAAGAGTGGGTTATGGCGTTACGGGTAACCAAGGCATCCCGAATTATAGCTCTTTAGTTACTTTAGGCGGCGGTGGCCTATATTTATATCCCGATAATGTCTGGCGCCAAACGTATGGTCCGGAACGCAATCCTAATCCTGACTTAAGATGGGAAAAGAAAAAAGAAATAAATATTGGTCTGGATTTTAGCTTGCTGGATAACCGGTTTGGCGGCGCTCTTGATGTTTACCAACGCCGCGTAGAAGACCTGTTAGATGATTACACCTCTCAATTACCTCCCTTTGTACGGGAAAATATTTTTACAAACGTAGGTACCATCCGTAACCGTGGAATTGAACTTACTTTAAGTGCTACGGCTATTAAAAAGCAGGATTTCGGCTGGAGCATTGATTTTGCCGGCAGCACCGCCACCAACGTGATGGAAAGCTTCTCGAACGAAATATTTAAAGCCGACTTTAGAGAATACGGCAGCATTGGTGGTTTTGGCGCCCTGGGAAATGCCATTCGAACGTTTGAAGGCGGTAAATTAGGCAACTTCTACGGCAAAAAATTTGCCGGTTTCGATGAAAATGGCCAGTGGCTATTCTACAAACGCGATGGTTCTAAAGTACCTTTTAACCAGATTAATACTGGCAGCAACCTGGAAACAACCGACCTGGTAGTACTGGGGAATGGCATACCAAAATATTATACTTCCTTAACGAACAACCTAAGTTACAAGAACTTCGATTTACGGATATTTCTGCGGGGGCGGTTCGGTTATGACATCCTGAATACCATGGATATTTCTTATGGCAACCAGATATCTAAAACAAATTTATTGAAGAGCGCTTTCGATAAGCACGCTCAGGTAAAAGGCACCTACCAATATTCCGATTATTACCTGGAATCGGGTAGTTTCTTAAAGCTGGATGAAGTTACTTTTAGTTATAACTTCAATTTAAGAAATGATTTTATCCGGAATCTCCGGATTTACGCCACTGGCGCCAATTTGGCCACTTTTACCAAATATACCGGCAACGATCCGGATTATGTAGGTGATACCGGTCTGGGTGCCGGTATAGATAGTCGTGGCCCTTATCCCAATACCCGCTCTTTCCTGCTCGGACTTAATGTTGGCTTTTAAGACTTCCTAAAATGAAAATAAATAAAATATTT
>JAQBNV010000663.1 GCA_028288395.1 Adhaeribacter sp.
GTATCCAGCCGGGCATTGCTGGCGCTGTCGGTAGCCGAAACCAGGTATTTGCCAGTGGCGTTTTGAGTAGTTGGGTAAATGGTTATTTTACTTCCGCGTTTATCAGCTAAGAATAAAAAAGGTACAGGGGTATTATTAGCCAAGGGCGATATTTTAAAAACGCTTAAGCCTTCGTTATAATTTATTTGGAATTCATCGATAAATTTTTGGGAAGATTCAACCAGGGGCTTTTTCGTATCGATGCGGATCGTGGTTAAATTTTGGTCCGGGGTGGCAGCACTTACTTTAATGGTAGATCCCAGGTAGCCTATTCTTTCGTTGTCGTTGTCATAAATCATATTGTTATTCCGATCCTGGTGGGCGTAAATACGGTATTCGCCGTCTTTTACATTTTGCAGCTGGTAGTTGCCTTTTTCATCGGTCTGGGTAAAGTAGAAAGGTTTGTGTTTCCGGATGGTGGTCGTATCGTTGGCTGGAAACAGTACTACGTTAGTTTTAGCTTCTATGGCATTGGTATACAATTCGCGCACTGTTCCTTTTACCTGGCCCGAGTCGATGTAAGTACCCGTACTAAAAGTTAAACTCAGGTTAGCGGCTTTATTTCCTTCGGTTATATCTTCTACTGCTTCCCGGAAATTAATAAAATAGGTGGTATTGCTTTCAAAAGGTTTTTCAAACTCCAGCTTCATGGTATTTTTAGAAACCGTAGATTTAAAATTATTATTTGTATTGGGCGTAATAATCAACTGGCGATTTAAATCTTTCAACCGGATTTGCTCATCAAATTCCAGCTGTATGGTTTTGCCGCTTACTTTTAAAGATTGGTTAACCGGTTGGCTTGCTATTAATTTAGGTGGCTTCACATCTTTAGCACCGCCTTCGGGAGTACCAATACTGGCACAGGAATAAATGTAAAAAGCAATGTAGAGCAGCAGAAAAATATTTAAATAGGTGCGCATCGGGTAAAGGCTAAACGTAATTTTATAGTTAATAACGAAACGATAGTTTAGTTATAAATATATAAGGGCCTTATTTCTAAAGGCTATAAAAAAGTAAATCCTATCTGAAATAGGATTTACTTTCTCTTGGCTACATAAATCAGACTGGAATAATCGTTGGTTTCTTTGCCGGCGTGGTTATTGGATTTATAACCATTTAATACCGATCGGAAATAATTAGGGCTGCCATTTTTATATTTTTCACTCAACAGGCTTACATAATAAGCATCAAACTTCATGGGCAGGGTTTGTACCAGTTCCATTTTATGTTTCTTCAGGAAACGTTTCATGGTATGCTGGTTAAAATGGTACAAATGCCGCGGCACATCGTAAGCAGCCCAATTCTCTTTGTATTTTTGCGCGTCCAGCGAATCGGCATTGGGTACGGCAATTAATAAATAGCCATGCGGTTTCAACAAGGCCAATATTTCTTTTATGGTTTGGTTTAATTGATGAATGTGCTCCAGCACGTGCCAGAGCGTTATCATGTCGAAAGATTCGGGATTAAATTTAGTTAGATCAGTGCCTTCTACCTTATTGCCTGTTAATTCATTGGCCTGTTTGCGGGCTACTTCGTTTGGCTCAAAGCCAGTAATTTCCCAGCCGTTTTTTTCGCACGCTTCCAGAAAATGTCCGGTGCCACAGCCATAATCCAGGAGCCGGCCTTTTTGCGGCACAAATTTATTTAGCATCGCCACCTTCTGCCGGAGCGTAATCGACCGGACTACCCGGTATGCTTTGTTAGTGATGCCGCTGCTGGTATTGCTATGCGAAATATATTCTTCCGAAGCATAATACCGGCCAATGCTGGCTTCGTCGGGCCGTGGATTGGTAAACTTAAAAGAGCAGTTTTCGCACTGAATAATTACAAAACTTTCTTTAGAAATAGCATTGTCCGTGACTACCATAAAGTTTTTTAAAAATTCTTTATTGCAAATCGGGCATTGCTCCAGGCGTTCGTATTGCATTTTTATTTGCCGAGATAGACCATTAAGATTGAAATATCAGCTGGGGAAACGCCGCTAATGCGGGAAGCCTGGCCAATGGTTTCGGGGTTGATTTTAATTAATTTTTCCCGGGCTTCTTTCGATAGGGCCGGCATGTTTCGGTAATCCAGGCGTTCTTTAATTATATAATTTTCCAGCTCCTCCATTTTAGTGGCCTGCTGGTTTTCTTTCAGAATGTAATGTTCATATTTAATAGCAATTGAGGCTTGTTCGATGCTATCGGGCACGTACTTGCTCAAATAGTGATTTAGTACGGGCACCGCTTGGGCTAAATGACGTACTTCAATATTAGGCCTTCTTAATAAATTGGCAGCTTTTGCTTTTTCCGAAATGGTGGCTGAACCCAATTCCAGTAAGGTTCCATTTATTTCTTCCGGTTCTACCGCTTTATTATTCAGGTAAGCGATAACTTCTTTTGTTTCGGCTATCTTTTTCTCTACCCGGTCCAGCCGCTCCCGGGCGGCTAATCCCAAGTCGTAACCCAACTTGGTCAAGCGGATATCGGCGTTGTCCTGGCGGAGCAAAATCCGGTGTTCGGCCCGGGAGGTAAACATCCGGTAAGGCTCCTCGGTGCCTTTGTTTACCAGATCATCGATCAACACGCCTATATAAGCTTCCGAGCGTTTCAGTACGAATGGCTCTTTCTCTTTAATTTTATTATGCGCATTTATACCGGCCATTAATCCCTGGCAGGCAGCTTCTTCATAACCGGTCGTACCGTTTATCTGGCCTGCAAAGTATAGGTTTTCCACCATCCTGGTTTCCAGGGTCAGGTTTAACTGAGTAGGTGGAAAGAAATCATACTCAATGGCATAACCTGGCCGGAACATTTTGGCGTTTTCGAAACCGGCAATTTTACGCATTGCTTTCAGCTGGACATCTTCGGGCAGCGAGCTGGAGAAGCCATTCACGTAAATTTCTACGGTATTCCAGCCTTCCGGCTCCACAAAAATCTGATGCCGGTCTTTATCGGCAAACCGGTTTATTTTATCTTCGATAGAAGGACAGTAACGTGGCCCCAAGCCCTGAATACGGCCTTTAAACATGGGCGATTTTTCGAACCCGGTTTTTAATATTTCGTGAACTTCGGTGCTGGTATAGGTAATGTAGCAGCTTCTTTGTTTAGTAAGTGGCTGGGTATCGGTATAGGAGAATTTAGAAGGATTTTCGTCGCCCCGTTGTTCCTCCATGCGGCTGTAATCAAGCGAGCGCCCGTCTACCCGCGGTGGGGTACCGGTCTTCATGCGGCCACTTTCAAAGCCAAGTTTTACCAATTGTTCGGTTATGCCGGTAGCAGCTCTTTCAGCAGCGCGCCCCCCCCCAAATTGTTTTTCGCCAATGTGGATAACGCCATTCAAAAAAGTACCATTGGTAAGCACCACTGCCTTAGATTTTATTTCCAGGCCCATTCCGGTTCTTAC
>JAQBNV010000605.1 GCA_028288395.1 Adhaeribacter sp.
ATAACCGGTATTTGGCCGTTTGTTCATTTAGCAAGTTTTTTGTGGGTAACCGGTCCTAAAAACGACATCTGGCTATTAAAAACAGTAGCCGCTTTAATTACCATTAATGGGCTTACTTTTTTAGTTAGTGCTTACCGGCGTGAATTTAATGTGCCCGTCGGAATGCTGGCGGTTGGTAGCGCTTTTAGCTTAATGGCCGTTGATATTTATTATGCTACTTCAGATGTAATTTGGGATGTGTATTTACTCGATGCAGTTGCCGAAGCAGCTTTTATTGCCGCCTGGACTATAGTGCTTTGCCGGGCAAAATAATATTTGCAAACAATTCATAATCAATAAGTTTTATTTTTAAAATGCTATTTTATTAAGAACTAATAAATTGTAAAAACTTGTTTTTTATAGCAGGAACCGGGATTAAGAAATACTTATAAAAATATATTAAAAAAAAGTGCAATTATTTTTGAACCTTCTTCATTAATTATATCTTTATGTTCTAGTAGCGAGTGCTACGGCTTACTGGCTGAATTCATAAGATACTTGGAGACCCCATGTAAGATATGTTGAACGTAAAGAAAGGAGGTCTAAATGTCTAGTCCGAAACAAATTTTGTCAAGCCTGAATCATGTTGCACCTCAAACTGGTTTAAAGTTTTAGGTCGGGTTTTTACCTGATAGACAAAACAACCTGGTTCTTAAAATCTTATATAAGAAGATAATTTGTCCTTAAATGGGCAAAAGGCTTGGTAAGATTTTTAGGATTTATTACCTGATTGTTTGGAAAGGATTTATCCTGAACAAACAATCAGGTATTTTTTTTTGTATGCTTATAATACCCTTCTTACCTGCAGAAATCGGCGCTCGTAACCGGTGCTATCTACCTTACTTATTTTTACGCCGCCGCTGCGGGTTGACGAAGAGGCGTGCACAAACGCTATGGGCTCTCCTGCCTCGGTAATTACCACCCCCACATGACCCGGCGTAAGATTATTTTCCTGGGTTCCGGTAAAAACAATTAAATCACCTTTACGGGCTTCGGTTATTGGTACTTCGGTTCCTTCCTTCATCAGCAAAGCTGAGGAGTGGGGCAATTCGATGCCGTATTTTTGATAAACATGGTAAACAAATCCGGAACAATCGAAACCTTCACAGGTTATACCAGCCGGCAAATACGGAATACCGATTAAACTAACTCCATATTTTACTATGCTATCGGCCAGCAATGATTTTGGCATTGTAAGCCGGGTAGGATTTTTCTGATCTCCGAATACCCTGGAAAAAAATGGCTCTTTTTTTAAAGATATATTACCACCGTTGCTGCTACTGCCGGAGTAATGCTGCGGGTGGACGGAAGCTACTTCCTCGTGCCGGATATTTTCTTTATTCCAGAGGCCGTAAGCTAATAAAAGTACCATAACACTCGCAAAAACAATCCAGGCTAACTTCATTCTGCTTAATTTTTTATTTTAATATATTCGTCTATAATTAGGTATACGCATATTCCAGAATCCAAGCTGGATTCGTACGATCTTGGAGGCTAACCACCTATATAAAAAAAGTCCTGAAATGATTATTCCAGGATTACTGATCACGCTTTGTTTATACGAGCTTAATCAACCCGTTGCAGGTCTACTTCGCGTACCGGGTTTATAATTAAAGGTACTTTTTCTACTTTAACCGAACTGGTATCGAGCCCAAACCATTTATCTTCGGAAGGGGTAAATGCTTTAATAAAAAAATAAGCTTCCATTATCAGCTTTTCCAAAAAAGGCAAGTCGTTTTCCAGCGAAAGAAATTTTTCGAGCACCACAAACCGGAAGTCACCGATTACATTGGCTTTGTTCAGAGAATCGTACCGGCTGGTTATATCTACTTCCTTGTTTTTTACCAGGTTCTCGATCACTTTCCGGAAAAAAAGATTGACGCGCTGTTCTACCCGGAAGCCAAGTTTAAAATCAATGCGGATGACATCGTTTTGCGCCAGGTGATGCACCTTGTATTCCATGGTATGCGGTTCATCGACCGTTTCTACGTGCACAAACCAATAAATATCGGCGCGTTTGGGCCGCTTCTGAAAGATAGAGTATATTATTTTGGATTCAATCTCACTTTTCCGTTCGGCGCTGGTCATAAAAATCAGGTGCGTTGAATATTTAGGAATAGAAGAATCATCGCTGAGCTCCTTCAGAAACTCGACATAGTCTTTTAATTTCACGTATTCCGTAAGCCGCCGCTTTATGTAATACGCCCGCAACCAGATATACATCACCGAAATTAACCCCAGGCCAATAGCTACGGACACCCAGCCACCGTGCGGAAACTTGATAAGGTTAGCCAGCAGGAAAGACAACTCGATGCTCAGGTAAACCGCCAGAAATATAAAAACCACCAGCTTCGAAAACTTTTTTATATACAGGTAGTAGCTCAGCAGAATGGTAGTAGCCAGCATGGTTATGGTAATGGATAAACCGTAAGCGGCTTCCATATTAGCCGATTCTTTAAAATACAGGACCACCGCCACGCAACCCAACCATAACAGCCGGTTGATGCTGGGCACGTACAATTGTCCTTTAACATTGGTCGGGTAAATCAGGCGCACCTTGGGCCAGATATTCAGCCGGATGGCCTCGCTGATTAAGGTAAATGACCCGGTAATTAACGCCTGACTCGCAATAATAGCCGCAATGGTAGCAATGGTAATGCCGATAAACAGGAACCATTCGGGCATAATGGCATAAAAGGGATTATTATTTTCGGATAAGGTATCGCCCACGTGCAAGGTTAGCCAGGCACCTTGCCCCAAATAATTAAGCAACAGGCAGGTTTTAACAAATATCCAGCTGGTACGGATGTTGCCCCGGCCGCAATGACCCAGATCCGAATACAGGGCCTCGGCGCCTGTTGTGCACAAAAATACAGCTCCCAGTAACCAGAAACCTCCGGGATAGTGATATAATAACCGGTAGGCATAATATGGGTTAATGGCTTTAAGTACCTCGGGGTGGTGCAGAATATTTATAAACCCCAGGGTGCCCAGCATAACAAACCAAACCAGCATAATAGGCCCAAAAGCTTTGCCAACAATCTGGGTGCCAAAACTTTGGAGCAGGAAAAGGAAGGTTAATATTACAATGACAATGGGTACTGTCGGAATATCCGGGTAAACCAGGCGCAAGCCCTCGATGGCAGATGAAACAGAAATGGGCGGCGTAATAATGCCATCGGCCAGCAAAGCACTCCCGCCAATAATGGCTGGTATGGTCAGCCATTTGGCTTTTCTGCGGACCAGGGTATACAACGAAAAAATTCCGCCTTCGCCTTTGTTATCGGCGCGGAGCGTTAAAATAACGTACTTAAAGGTGGTTTGAAGGGTCAGGGTCCAGAATATGCACGAAATGCCCCCGTAAATAAGTTCTAAATTAATAATGTTGCCTCCGCCCGAAATGATGGCTTTCATTACATACAAGGGAGAGGTACCAATATCACCGTAAATAATACCCAGCGAAATTAATAAACCAGCAGTGGATATTTTTTGACTCGTTTTATTACCTGACATTTAGTTAAAAATTGCGCCAAAGTAAAGTGGAAATTTCATTTAGAAGAAAAATTAGGGTGTAAAATGCTAATAACCATTAAAGTTGATGGTTAAAAATAATTAAATGAGAATAGTAGTTGGTGGGGTAGGAGTATATTCGTCAGGCACTTTAAAAGCAGCCGTGAAAAAATAAAGAGCAAAGG
>JAQBNV010000062.1 GCA_028288395.1 Adhaeribacter sp.
AAGCTTCCAGCAATACGGCGGTACCGGTATTATTTACATCGGTATATTCTTTTATTTCGTACATGCTTTGCCCCACCCCAACCATGGCAGCCAGGTGAAAAACAGCATCTACGCCGGCCAGCGCCTGCTCTACCATTTTTTTATCCCGTACATCACCTATCAGCAGTTCGACCTGGGGATTGAGGTATTCGGGGCGTTCGCAATTTTTGCCATGTACCTGTTCCGAGAGATTGTCGAGTGCCCGTACTTCATAACCATAATTCAGTAATTCATCGGCCAGGTGGGATCCAATAAAACCCGCTCCCCCCGTTATTAATACTTTTTTATTCATAGTTTTTTAATAATAGTTGTACAAATAATATTAGGCCAGTCCTGCTTCTTTCCAACGCCCCATTTATTTTATCAGATACCTTTAGCCATCTTACTTTTAAGTTACTTGTTGCAATTCACCATGGTTTAGAAACAGGTACATGGTTAAAATTCTGGCGCAGGTCGCTTTTCAGTTGTCGTGTTCTATGCCGTCATTATTGCTTTTATCCTTTTTCTTTTTGACAAATAGGGTAAACGGCTGACGCCGGGGTTAAATCGCAGGAAAAGGAATAAATAATTGCCGCTGTTTCAGGCCACGAAACGACATCTTTTACTACCATTGTAAAGGCGCCGGACGGTGGCAGTTGATTTGGGGTATTCCATCCTGTACCAGATTGTCCTCCGGAAATCAAAGTTTTTCTGCCCGCTAAAATATGTATATGGTATGTTCTCAATAAACTAATTTTATAGCCAAATAGCTATATTTCTGAGTTCAGGATTAAAAACGTAAATCAGCAAACGGGGTTATAGAAGAAGAAGCTTAAATTTATTACAAAAAAATATATAAATATAAATATTTAAACAAGCTACAATGCTGATTGCATCTATCAGAGCCTATTATAGAATTTAAATTTATACAAAGGCGGTTTAACGTTATTTCTACGCATCTAAAAGCAAGTATTTTCACGAAATAATTACGTATTTAACCGGTACGCTTTACCGAAACAAACTGGGGGTTAAAGCATCTTTTTAATTTCCTGTTTCGGGTAAACAGGCGCTTATTTGACTAATTCAGGTGCATTTCTTTTGCTTTAATGAATAAAGCTTCACCATAAATGGCTATTCCCAAAAAACCCACCCTATCTCCGACAGGCTTAAAAATTATAAGAGGTCAGTTGTTCCGGATTGGGATTCGGGGCTTTTTGGCGGGTAGCGGGTACATTAAGCGGATGCAGAGCTTTCGTCTGGTCTATAAAAATAAATGAATCGTAGCGTTGTGGAAGGTTAGTAGGCACGTAATTACCCTGCTCATTGCCCGAATTATATTGTACCCCAATGGCCCGGTGGCCTCGCTCCTGCGTTAACTTAGGATCCTGGCGCCAGGCCTGCAAATCTATAATTTTATTTGGTGGGTTTACCTCGTGGAGGATCGCTTCCCAGCTACCAGCCGGCGCTTTGGGTACCGACATGGTGGTTATCGCGCCACCCCAATTGGCTGAAGCGATAACGGTTCCGGTGTAAGTGCCAAAACCAACCAGGTGTATGCCCTCCCCGGGGTGTTGCTCCCGTACCAGTTGACCTACGTTAACCATCCCGCTCGCGGCCATATCGGTAAAACGCGCATCGCCTACGTGGGTATTATGCTCCCAAACAATTATTTTGGCCCTGTTACCGTGGTGAGCCATTAACCGGTTAATAGTTTCTACCATGTGCCGGTCGCGAATATTCCAGGAACCAACATTACTTAAAACCATATTGTGGTAATAATTTTCTCCGTTTAAAGCTACCAGAGCATTTTGTTCCGCATTGAAGGCTCCCTCGTGGCCTGATGGCAATTCTTTAACCCGGTTTTGC
The DNA here is from genome assembly GCA_028288395.1 of Adhaeribacter sp. Taxonomy (GTDB): domain Bacteria; phylum Bacteroidota; class Bacteroidia; order Cytophagales; family Hymenobacteraceae; genus Adhaeribacter. The sequence goes on from JAQBNV010000062.1 coordinate 1,885, forward strand.
ACAGCAGTAAGCAGGTTATCGAGTTCGGTGCGGCAACCACCTCCGCGAAGGGTGGCTTGGGCATAGACTTGTTCATCAGCATACCCGGCCAGGCAAGCACGCGCACTGCGGGCAGTAGCCCGAGTGGCTTCATCTGCTTCCACAAAGTCATTAGCAATGGCGTCCACTGATTCCCACATGCTGTACAGATCCAATCCGTAGAAACCAACCTGCTGGCTCGCGCCAATATTCTGGTTATACTGCCGGAGCCAGGTAGCCAAATCGGCAATTTCCTGGTTGGCCCACATCCAGGTAGGCCAGCGGTTAAAATATTGCAAAGCCGCCGCAGGCGATCCCAAGTTCTTCGTTCCCCGGATATATTGATTTAGTTTATAAGCCGATGGCCAATCACCTTCCACAGCAATCAGGTTAAAACCTTTTTCCTGAATTAACCGGCGGGAAATGGCTGCCCGCCAGGTATAAAACTCGGCGGTCCCGTGCGAGGCTTCTCCTAATAAAACATACCGGGCATTGCCTATCTGTTTCAGAAGCGGATCTAGGTCTTGTTCGTTTTCCAGTTTTGTAATACTGTTGGCGGGCAAGTTCAATCCCAAAGCAGAGCCGCTGGGCGTTACGCTATTATCCTTATCGGGGGAGCACCCTAACAGAACAAAAAATACAATAGAAAATAATCTTAAACGCTTATACCTTTCCATTATTAACCTCTCCTCTTACCTAAGTCGCTAAAACCTTCTAAAATATTACTGCTTTTTCACTCTTTACCGGCACTCCTATAAGTATATCTTTAAAATATAGCGGGAAGCGCCAGACTTCAGCCAATTAATGGCCCAAAATCCGGAATAAAGAACAAATGACAGTTGATTTATAACGAAGCGGACAGGCCGCAGTTTGCCTGCGAAAAGGTTTAATTAAAATTTCAGTATTTAAACAGATTTTCTTCTAAAACGGAAAGGCTTAAATAAGTATTTAATACCAGGAAGCAGTGGGCAGATTAGCGGATTAACAATGGTGCCGCCCCGACAGCCGAAAAGCTTAGAAAATAGTGGACAAGAAGAAAGTAAAGCAGTAAAGGCTAGGTAAAGTGCTGGTTTTGGTAGGAAATAACTTCTTTGTTTGTAATTACCTCGTAAGTAATCTCTGGAGCGCCGACCACCGGATGAAAATGTTTTACCCTTTTTAAAAACTCACCTTCGGGAGTTTTATAAATAATAAAAAGCTTATCAAATTTATCTGTTTCGCTGCCGGTCGCTACAATTTCACAAAGCCGTATATTATAATCCTTATTATTATTCGCTGCCTTAACCAAGTAGTCTTTATTATTCATCCGCCATGATTTTAGGTTATTTAAACAAATATAACAGACTTAAATATAAAGGCGCAACGCTTACGACTGAAATAAAATAAAGTTGCGCCATATAACTTAATTTATTTTTAATATTATTAATACCTTAAATGGTATATAAAAGAATTAAAATATTTAAATTAAAACTTGCTATTATTACGAAAGCGAATTTAGTTTCACCCAAAAAGAAGTTTTAAAATCCTGTTCGTTTTTAATATAAGGCTTTGGGAATCCTGCAGCTATCTACTTTCAAATTGGTCTTGTTATTATAAACCATAACTACCCTTCTAAAGCATTTTCAGGCTTATAGCCATAATTAGAACTTAACCGCCAAACCAAGCCGCAAGGCTGAAACGCCATAGCCAACTTCGGCAAAGCCGCCTATATTGTGCGTAAAGAAGTAGCGGGCTCCCAAGTGACCGCCTACGAAAACATGCGTTTTGTAAGGGCTCACATAATTTTGATAGTTATCGTTCTCTTTATAGGAAACAGTCCGGAGCCCCAAAGACAAGCCTGCATACGGATCGAGTTTTTCATTGGCCATACCCAAAGCGGCAAATAAATCTCCTAAGTGGTAAGAAGCTCGTCCTCCGAAGTACAGGAAATTATATTTCCACTTAAAACCATTAAATTTTCGATTATAATTAACATAATCGATAAAGCCACCCACGGCAATATTGTTTTTAATGCCCACCTCTACCGAAGCACCCAACGGAATACCACCGGCATTGTAAACGCCTAATCCAATACCAGCATTAATATTTATGGCACGGTCGTTATCCTGGGCCTGCGCAGGAAGGCAGATAAAACCGAAAAAGGATACAAAAAGCAGCAACGTAATTTTTTTCATCGTTTTGTATTACTCAGTTAGATAAAGAGATTCATAATAAATTGCCGAAACCAGAAAGCTAAATAAGCAGGATTATAAGAATATTCAGAAACCGTGGGTCTTTCCAATTTCCAGGCTGCTATCTTTCACCAAATATTTTATAGAAAATTGTTCAGCATTTTATTTCAAAGCATTTTACCCAAGTCAGGTTTTTTCCGCAATAGCATTTCCGCATTCGTTCTCCTTTTCATGATTTCAGGTAAATATAAAGTCTGCTCCGAGGCAGGCAAAAGTAAAGAAGTTTAATACCGGAAAACGCTTCCTTTGGGCGCTATATTATGCAATTAATTTTAAGCCTTCCGAAAATGCTAAAGACCAGTTCCTTAGGTTAGCCGAAATATTCCGCCAATACTTAATCGTTCTAATTCTTCATCCTTAAAAATTTTATTTTAGATATTTGTAATACCAGTGGCAAGAATTCTCTGTTTTCTTTAATCAGGAAATACAGCTGGCAGTGTTCTCACCACGAATGCCTACTTTCCGGCTTTTCGGACATTTATTAGAAGAGAAAATAATTTCTGCTACCGCTCCGAAGAAGGACACCACAGGATACCCAATTTTAAAAAGCTTTCTACTTTTAAAACCAGTCAGTAAAACCTTCCCGAAAAAAAAGGAAATTTGTTTATGAAAAAAATGCTATATATTTAAAACCAAAGAAAAAGAATATATTCCACGCTCATCTGATTAATCATCTATTTAGAAATTTCTAACCTCGCCCATGCAAGTACTATTTGGTTTACTTTATCACTTTATCGGGGGCTTTGCTTCCGGCAGTTTTTACATTCCTTATAACAAAGTAAAAAAATGGTCTTGGGAAAGTTATTGGCTGGTAGGCGGTATTTTTTCCTGGCTGATTGTACCACCGCTGGGAGCCGCCCTTACCGCTCCGGGTTACCTCGAAACCTTATTTAACACAGATACCACTACCCTGCTTTATACTTATTTAATGGGATTACTCTGGGGTATTGGCGGTTTAACGTTTGGTTTAACCATGCGTTATTTGGGTCTTTCGTTGGGTATGGCCATTGTACTGGGCTTTTGTGCGGCGTTTGGCACCCTGATTCCGCCTATTTTCTACGAATTTTTTGGCCGGTCCGGCAATGCCAAAACCATCTCGGAATTACTTAGCACCACCTCCGGATTAGTAACTTTTGGGGGCGTTATGCTTACGCTGGTCGGGATTGCCATTTGTGGTAAAGCCGGCACCATGAAAGAAAAAGAATTATCGGCCGAACAGAAAACCGCAAATATTAAAGAGTTTAATTTCCCAAAAGGATTGCTGGTAGCAATATTTTCCGGAATATTAAGTGCCTTTATGTCATTTGGTTACGAAACCGGCAAGCCCATTGCCGAAGCCACCGTTGCCAAAGGCATCGACCCGCTCTGGCAAAACAACCCGGTGTTAGTGGTAATATTATTGGGCGGGTTAACCACCAACCTCATCTGGTGCGTCTATTTAAATATCCGGAACAACACCGGCGGCGATTACATAAATAAGGCTACCCCTTTGGCCCGGAATTACTTATTTTCGGCGATTGCAGGCACTACCTGGTATTTGCAGTTTTTCTTTTACGGCATGGGCGAAAGCCTTTTTTCGGCCAACGGGCTGGGTTTTTCGAGCTGGACCCTGCACATGGCTTTTATTATCATCGTCAGCAATATCTGGGGAATTTATTTTAACGAGTGGAAAGGGGCCAGCCCTAAAACCATGCGCATGATAATTCTAGGCATCGCTACCGTAATATTATCGACCATGGTGGTAGGTTATGGCAATTACCTGGCTACCTAAATAAAGATAACGCTTTACCGAGAATATTTTGCCCGATGAATAATAGATGAATAATAAAAGAAAGAAATATAGGATTTCTTTATAATTGCCGGCCTCAATCAGGATAGTACAGGATGCACTTTGATTTCTGGTAATATAAATTTGTTCAACTGCCGTTTTAATTGATTTGTTTTAAAGAGAAACGGCGAATCAAACCCGATTTAAAATTATTATAATAAAAAATATTTACTATGGAAAACACGATAGATACAGTATCCTATAAATATGTAAGTTACCTCTGGGACGAAGAGGTAGCGCGTTCGTTGGGTAATGATGAAGTAGCGCTTTTAATCTATCGTTCTAATTTACTCGGCGCCGACCTGCGCTTAACCAACTATGCCGGTGGCAATACCAGTTGCAAAGTAATGGAAACCGACCCGCTTACCGGCCAGGAAGTTGAAGTTATGTGGGTTAAAGGCTCCGGCGGCGACTTAGGCACCCTGAAAAAAAGTGGTTTGGCAGCGCTTTACGTCGATAAACTGCACAGTTTAAAAAAACGGTACCGCGGCCTGGAAAACGAAGACGAAATGGTTGGCTTGTTTAACCACTGCATCTACGATCTGGATTCCAAAGCCCCTTCTATCGATACGCCATTACACGCTTTTCTGCCTTTTAAGCACATCGATCACCTGCATCCCGATGCTATTATTGCCATTGCGGCTGCCAAAGACGGTGAACAGATTACAAAAGAACTCTTCGGCGGCAAGCTGGCCTGGGTGCCCTGGCAAAAACCCGGTTTCGATTTAGGTCTAATCCTGGAAAGAACCGTACAGGAAAACCCCGGTATTACCGGCCTTATTCTGGGTAGCCACGGCTTATTTACCTGGGGCGATACCGCTTACGAAAGCTACATCAATACTTTAGAAACCATTGAACGCGCTTCGGCTTATCTGAACGAGAACTACGGCAAGCAACGTCCGGTATTTGGCGGTGCGCGCATAGAAGCTTTACCAAAAGAACAGCGTTTAGAAAAAGCCAGCGCCCTTATTCCTTTGCTGCGCGGCTTGTGTTCGAGCCAAAACCGCATGATTGGGCATTTTACCGATGATGAACGGGTTTTGCAATTCATCAATAGCCATGATTTAGACAAACTCGCCCCACTGGGTACCAGCTGCCCCGACCATTTTCTCCGTACCAAAATCCGTCCGCTGGTTCTGAACTTAGCGCCGGAGGCCGATCTATCCGATGCCCAACAGCTGAAAGAGCAATTGGTAAAGCAGTTTGAAGCGTACCGGGCCGGCTACAATGCCTATTACGAGCGTTGCAAACACACCAACAGTCCCGCCGTCCGCGATACCAATCCCGTTATTATTCTGTATCCGGGTGTAGGCATGTTCTCTTTTGCCAAAGACAAACATACCGCCCGCGTATCAAGCGAGTTTTATCTCAATGCCATTAACGTAATGCGGGGTGCCGAAGCAATATCGGAATACCAGGGCTTGCCCGAACAGGAAGCCTTTAATATAGAGTACTGGCTCCTGGAAGAAGCGAAGCTCCAACGCATGCCCAAAGAAAAACCTTTATCCCGAAAAATAGCGCTGGTAACCGGAGGCAGCGGCGGCATTGGCAAAGCCATCGCCGAAAAACTGGCCCAGGAAGGCGCTTGCGTGGTAATAACCGACATGAACGAATCGGCCCTGACAGAGGTAAACGAAGAATTTAAAAAAGTTTTCGGCAAAGACACTGCCGCTACTGCTACCCTTAATGTAACCGACAGCCAAGCCATTGCAAATGCGTTTAAAACAGCAAATTTAAGCTTTGGCGGGGTTGATATTATTGTAAACTGCGCCGGTTTATCTATTTCCAAATCAATAATGGAAACCACGGAAGCCGATTACGATATTTTGCAGGACGTGCTGGTAAAAGGCCAGTTCCTGGTGTCGAAAGAAGGCCTGAGCGTGTTGCGGAAGCAGCAGACTGGCGGCGACATCGTGAATATTGTAAGTAAAAATGCGCTGGTTTCCGGCCCTAATAATGTGGCCTACGGTACCGCCAAAGCCGCCCAATTGCACATGTCGCGGTTAATGGCCGCCGAGCTGGGACCCGATAAAATACGCGTAAACGTAGTAAATCCGGATGCGGTAATCCGGGGCAGTAAAATCTGGGAAAGCGGCTGGGCAGCCGGCCGGGCCAAGGCCTACGGTATTTCTATTGAGGAGCTACCCGCTTACTATGCCAAACGCACCGTGCTGAACGAAGAAATATTAGCCGAAGATATTGCCAACGCTGTTTTCTTGTGCGTTGGTGGCCTGCTGAACAAAAGTACCGGCAACGTCATCAATGTTGATGGTGGGGTACCCGCCGCCTTCGTCCGGTAATATTATTAAAATATTAGAGATAGCCGGCTCCCGCAGATGTGTTCGTTTGAGCTAAAGATTTGGGTGGTTTATTAACTTAGACTTTTTTCGGGTTCGCCCGGGAAAGCCATCCGGGAGCCGCTATTTCTATTACCCTAACCATATTATCCACCACTTTTACTTAAAACCGATTTCATGCTTTTAGATAAATCCCTGATCGACGGGCACAATACCTACGGGAGCGCCTTGCATCAGAAAAAATTCGGATTGCTTTCGTCCGTGCTTCAGGACGAAGGCCACCCGGTAGCAGCTATTGTGGATAGATTAGCTGCTTTTCAGATAGCAATTCCGAGTTGGGCATTAGGCACCGGTGGCACCCGCTTTGGGCGGTTTGCCGGAGGCGGCGAACCCCGTAGCCTCGAAGAAAAAATAGAAGATGTAGGTTTGCTGCACACCTTAAACCAATCGAGCGGCGCTATATCCCTGCACATTCCCTGGGATATACCCCAAAACCCGCGTGCCATTCAGCAACTGGCAGCGTCTTTCGAGCTTAAATTTGATGCCGTTAATTCCAATACGTTCCAGAACCAGCCCGATCAGGAAAACTCCTATAAATTTGGTTCTTTATCGCATACCGATAAAGCGGTGCGGGATCAAGCCATTGCCCACAACATCGAAGTTATCCGGCATGGCATGGAACTCGGCTCTAAATCCTTGACTATCTGGCTTTCCGACGGCACTGATTTTCCGGGACAACAAAATTTCCGGCGCTCCTTTGCCCGTACTTTAAACTCATTCGAGCAGATATACGCCCAGCTGCCCGACGATTGGAAAGTATTTATTGAGTACAAACCTTACGAGCCGCATTTTTATTCGACCGTAGTAGCCGACTGGGGTTCTTCGCTCCTGTTCTGTCAGAAACTTGGCGAGAAAGCTTTAGGCCTTGTAGATTTAGGTCACCATTTACCCAATACCAACATTGAGCAGATTGTATCGCGTTTTTTAATGGAAGGTAAATTAGGCGGCTTCCATTTCAACGACTCGAAGTACGGCGACGATGACTTAACAGTTGGCTCTATCCGGCCTTACCAGTTATTTTTGATTTTTAATGAACTGGTAGATGGGATGACTAGTTCGGAGGTGAAAAATCCGGAGCTCAGCTGGATGATAGACGCCAGCCACAACGTAAAAGATCCGCTGGAAGATTTACTTCAATCGGTTGAAGCCATAAAAATTGCGTATGCCCAGGCATTAATTATTGATCGGGATGCTTTAGAAAAAGCCCAGGCTGAAAACGATGCGACGCAGGCCCAGGAAATATTGCAGCATGCTTACCGCACCGATGTTAGGCCCTTACTAGCAGAGGCCCGTTTGCAGGCCGGCGCCGCCCTGCACCCGGTTGCTTTTTACCGCGAACAGAAAATCCGGCAAGAGTTAATTAAACAACGCGGCGAGAAAACATTTGCTACCGGGCTATAATTTACCGGCAAAGTCTTTTGTTTCCCTTAACCTGATTATTATAACAGCAGCATCAACCACTAGCATGGCTGGTGCTGCTGTTATTACTTCTTTTAATTTCTTTTTTATTATTTATTCCGAAGCGTATGGTTCCTTGTCTGGCAATTTTTGATATTGGAAAAACAAATAAAAAATGCATTCTTTTCGACCATTATTTTAATATTATCCACGAGACGGAAGCCCGCTTTGCCGAAATAGCAGACGAAGACGGTTTTCCCTGCGAGGATATTCAGGCGGTGACCAACTGGCTAACTGCGACCTGGAAAGAATTGGAAGCAGACCAACGGTTTGATATTATTGGCGTAAATTTTACTACGTATGGTGCCAGCCTAGTTCATTTAAATGCTCAGAACAAACCCGCCACGCCGCTGTATTCCTATTTAAAACCATACCCCCAGGACCTGGAAAATCAGTTTTTTGAGCGGTACGGGAATAAAATCTCTTTTGCTACCAGCACCGCTTCGCCATACTTGGGCATGCTTAATTCGGGACTTCAGTTGTACTGGCTGAAGTATCAAAAGCCGGAATTATTTGCCAAAATCAAAACATCGCTGCATTTACCCCAGTATATTTCTTTCCTGTTTTCGGGCAATATGGTTTCGGAATACACCAGTATTGGCTGCCACACCGGCTTATGGAATTTCGAAGCCAAACAATACCACAATTGGGTTTACGAAGAAAATATCATCAGTTTACTGCCCCGCATTACCGAACACAACAATACCTTTTGCACCCATTTCCGCAAGAAAAGAATTCCCGCCGGCATTGGGGTGCACGACAGTTCTTCGGCCTTGATTCCTTACCTGTATAAATACACCGATCCTTTTTTACTACTTTCTACAGGTACCTGGGGCATTACCCTTAATCCGTTTGCGAAAGAAAACCTGACGAAAGAAGAATTAGAACAAGATTGTTTGAACTATCTGACATACAGTGGACAACCTGTAAAAGCCTCGCGGATGTTTATCGGGAACGAGCACGAAGAACAGGTAAAAAAACTCGCCGCCCAGTTTAACAAACCCGAAGACTACTTTAAAATAGTGTCTTATAACCCGGATTACCTTAAATCGCTGGTTCCTATCCAGCCGAAAATTAAAAATACTACTAGCGCGCTCCAGTCACTAAATATTCAACTGGATTTTTCGCAATTTGCTTCCTATGAAGAGGCCTATCACGAGCTCATCCAGCAAATAACCGAACCCCAAATTGAGGCCATCCGGTTAGCGGCCGAATACAAGATCGATAATTTTGAATATTTATTGGTTGATGGCGGTTTCAGTAAAAATAAAATATTCATGCATCTGCTCCAGGATAATTTCCCTGATTTAAATATTGTTATTTCGGAAAACTCCCAGGGAACAGCTTTAGGCGCCGCCATGCTGATGAATCTATGGTAATATTTTAAGGCATTTTTTTATGTCGAATCAGCATTTATGCCATAATCAAACTTTTAAGTTTAAAGGGATTACAAAGGCTCATTAATTTAAAATATTGCTTCAGGATCCTACAACAAGTTAAGCGTTAATATATAATTATTTTCGTAAGAGGTTACCCAGTTTCTACTACCTGTT